>NZ_GL622183.1:1583615-1751306 GCF_000185265.1 Streptococcus oralis ATCC 49296
CAAAAACAATCCTGCAAGAATTCTTGCAGGATTTTCTTTTATATCAAACCTTCTAGAAGGCCTTTCATAAAGTTCTCAGAATTGAACTCACCGATATCATCGATTTTTTCACCGAAACCAATCAATTTTACAGGGATATTAAGTTCTTCGCGGATAGCCAGAACAACACCACCTCGGGCAGTTCCATCAATTTTTGTCAAAACAATTCCTGTCAATGGAGTTATCTTAGAAAATTCCTTAGCTTGTACCAAGGCATTCTGTCCAGTTGAAGCATCAAGGGCAAGGAAGGTTTCATGAGGTGCCTCTGGAACGACACGTTTGATAATACGACCAATCTTTTCCAACTCGGCCATAAGGTTATCCTTGTTTTGCAGACGACCTGCTGTATCAATCATGAGAATATCAATTCCTTCTGCTACAGCACGTTCCATCCCATCAAAGACCACACTTGCTGGATCAGCTTTTTCAGGGCCCGTCACAACAGGAACATCAACACGACGGCCCCATTCAGCTAGCTGGGCCACAGCTCCCGCACGGAAGGTATCTGCCGCAACCAACATGACTTTCTTGCCAGCTTGTTTGTAGCGATGAGCTAATTTCCCAATAGAAGTTGTTTTCCCAACACCATTCACTCCAACAAAGAGCATGACTGTCAAGCCATCTTGGAAATGGATTTGTTCATCGTAGTTGCCATCCTTTTCGTAGAGCTCGACCAATTTCTCGATAATGACACGACGGAGCGCATCAGGCTTCTTAGCATTTTCGAGTTTGGCTTCATAACGTAGTTCTTCTGTTAAGTTTGAAGCGACTTGCACACCAACGTCGCTCAAGATGAGCAGTTCTTCCAATTCTTCGAAGAATTCTTCATCGACAGAACGGAAGTTGGCAAAAAAAGCATTCAAACGAGCTCCGAATCCCGTACGGGTTTTCTTTAGACTGCGGTCATATTTTTCCTGCACGGTTTCTTCAACCTGAGGAAGTTCTTCTTCTACTACTTCTGACGCTAGTTCTTCCTCAGTTTCTTGGCTCTCTTCTTCTAAAACTTCTTCAGGCTCTTGGCCTTGCTCTGTCTCATCAACCTCTTCTTGAACCGTTTCCTCAACTGTTTCTGGTTCAATCACTCCTTCTGTCAAGACCTGAGGAAGTTCTTCTTGAGCAAGAGTTGCTTCCACTTTGTCCCTTCCTGCCTCTTCCTGATTTGGTTCTTCGATAGCCGTTTGGTTTTCTTCAACCTCTTCTGACAAATCAAGATTTTCCAGTGCTTCTTTTACAATATCTTCGATTTTCGGCTCTTCTTTTTTTCCGAATAGACGGTCAAATAATCCCATATTCTAGTTCTCCTTTAGCACGTATTCTTCGATAGCCCAGGCAACGGCTTCCTCGTCGTTGGTCATGGGGGTAATCACATTGGCAACTTCCTTAACCGCTGGAACTGCATTTTGCATGGCAACTCCCAGACCTGCCCACTCAATCATAGAAAGGTCATTGGCCTCGTCCCCACAAGCCATGACTTGACTTTGGTCGATTCCTAAGTGTTTAATTAATTTCGCTAAACCTGTTGCCTTGTGGACATTTTTCGGTGACCATTCCAATAAGAGTTCACGCGATTTGAAGATTTCATATTGGTCAAACAATTCTGGAGAAATCTGTTGAATCGCTGCATCCAAAGGTTCTTGGGCAAAGGCAGTCACACATTTATTATACGTCATCTGACTAGATAGATCTTCAAAAGCGACAGGTACGAAAGTCAGGGCTGGGTTGAACTTCGCATAGAGACTTTCTTGGTCAGACTGGATTTGATAGACAGTTCCTTCTGAAATAGCATCTAATGGTAATCCGAGTTTTTCAGTTTCCTCGTACAAGCGTGCCACATCGTCGATTGAAAAGACTGTTTTATCGAGAATCTCCCCTGTATTTTTCTGTACTAGACCACCATTAAAGGTGATGGTGTACTCATCCTCCTGACCGTCAGTCCCTAGCTCATGGAGAAAGAAATCCATAGCTTTCAGAGGACGCCCCGTTGTCAGAACGACCTTGATGCCACGGTCACGCGCAGCTTTGAGGACCTCCTTGGTACGATCTGTCAGTTTTTTATCCGTTGTCAGCAAGGTGCCATCCAAATCAAGTGCAATCAATTTAATATCTGCCATTACAAGCCCTCCATATAAGCCATCACTGACTGGTCCTTATGGTAGCCAATCACTGTCTCAGCTAATTCTAAAATCTCTGGTCGCGCGTTTTCAGGAGCGATTGGGTGCCCAACAACCTGCATCATGTGAAGGTCATTGAGATTATCGCCAAAAGCCATGACCTGATCCATGGTAAGTCCCAGTTTTTTGGCTAGCTCAACAATAGCCACACCCTTATCAACGTAGTCCAAGACAATATCGATGGATTCAAAACCTGTTGTCATGGCTTTCACACCAGGAACATTTTCGTTGACCCAGGCTTCACCAGCTTCTATCGTATCTTCTGTGAAGTTCGTAGTGAATTTAAAAATCTCATCTGTGATATCTTCTAAACTCGCTACTTTTTGAATATTCTCATTGTAGTGACGACTAATCATGAGATAAGTCTCATCCACTGTATCCAATACATAACAAGCTTTTTTCCCTGTCAGAAGCATTTTTCTTTCATCAAAATAGGGTGATTGCTTTAAAGCATCAAAAGTGCTCAAGTAAAAGTCCCGAGACATGGTAGCCTCGTACATATTTTCCCCATGAAACTCAACATAACTCCCATTTTCAGCTATAAAAATCACTTCGTCACGCACATCCGCAAATAGCTTTTTCAGGGACAAGATACCGCGACCCGAGGCCACTGCAAAATAAATTCCCTTTTCCTTGTAGGAAACAAGCAAGTTTTTGAGGCGTTCCATATCAAACCGACCCTCTCCGTCTAGAAAGGTTCCATCCATATCGGTTGCTACAAGTTTAATCATAAAATCCTTCATACTCCAATTGATAAATCTATCTCCTATTATACCATAGATAAGTTTAAAAAGGTCCAGTACAGTAGGATAGCACTACTTTTTCGGAGAAACTTCAAAAGGCTTAAAAATTAGAATCGTAGAACTTTTTTCAGATAGTTTAAAAAGTTTGTATTCCCCTACTCTTTTCTCTATAATGAAAAGAAAGGAGATGACTATGACAGAAATAAAACATGAAATTGATGCAAACTTTGCAGGACGACTCAATATTTTAAGAGCGGGCGTTCTCGGTGCCAATGATGGAATTATTTCCATTGCTGGAGTGGTTATCGGGGTTGCTAGTGCGACAAGCAATATCTGGATTATCTTTTTATCTGGACTAGCCGCTATCCTCGCTGGAGCTTTTTCTATGGCAGGTGGCGAATATGTCTCTGTATCCACTCAGAAAGACACGGAAGAAGCCGCTGTTGCTAGAGAGCAATTACTCTTGGATAAAGACATCGAATCTGCAAAACAATCCCTCTATGCTGCTTACCTTCAGAATGGTGAGTGTGAAACGTCAGCTCAACTCTTGACCAACAAGGCCTTTTTAAAAAATCCACTCAAAGCCTTAGTTGAGGAAAAATACGGTATCGAGTACGAAGAGTTTACCAACCCTTGGCATGCTGCGATCTCTAGCTTTATCGCCTTTGTACTGGGAAGTCTTCCTCCTATGCTTTCGATCACCGTCTTTCCAAGCGACTATCGCATTCCTGCTACTGTTCTTATCGTAGCCCTTTCCCTTCTTATTACCGGCTATACCAGTGCTAAACTAGGCAAAGCTCCTACGAAAACTGCTATGATCCGTAACCTCTGTATCGGACTTCTCACCATGTGCGTAACCTTCCTCTTGGGACAACTCTTTAGTATCTAAGATAAAAGAAATACCTCGATGAATTTCGAGGTATCTTTTTTACATTTGTACAATCTTGCGATAGCTTCTTGAAGTAATCATAAAGATCAAAACATAGACGATGAGGAAGATAGCACAGATGGACAATGTAACGGTCAACATCATGGTCGCATCCAGCACGCCAATGACTTTTAGGATGAGGCTAAGCATATGATAGGCAAAAGCAAGGTGTAGGAAGGCAAAGAGCAATGGAAGGAAGAAAACAGTTAGAACCTGTTTGTTAATCGTTTGCTTGATTTGCTTTTGATCGAGTCCAACCTTTTGCAAAATGATGAAACGTTCACGGTCTTCATAGCCTTCAGAAATTTGTTTGTAGTAAATAACCAGAACAGTTCCCACCATAAAGATGATAGAGAGGAAGATACCGATGAAGAAGACACCTCCATAGAGGGCACTTATTTGCGCACTGCTATCAGCCAGATTGCTTCCAAATACATAGCTTCCCTCTTTGTTTAAGTCTCTATTGAAGTTACCAAGGTATTCTGTAAAGTCGTCAGCGAGTTTGAGCTGTTCTTCCTCACTAGCTGTTACATTCATACCACCATAAAGTTGATCAAAGATTGAAGAATCCGGATATTGATCAATAAAGGCTTGCAGATTAGGGACAACAAGATAATTGTAGTCCGATGTGAGAATGTTATATTGATTTGGCACATGTTCCAGAATAAAATCATTTTTAATTTCTTCTTTAACTGTGTAGGTCTGGTCATTTAGAGTGAGTTCTTTCTGTCCTTCAAGCACCTTATTCTTGGTAAACAAGCCGACTTCATTGCCTGAAAGGGAGAGTTTTTGACCAGTCATGTTTTCATAGTCTTTTTGGTCAAAGACCATAAAAATGGTTTTCGGCTGAACGAAGTTATTCCCCTTTGTAAAGATTCGGAGCTTGGTTCCATCTTGGCTCTCAATGCCAAAACTGCTATGACGAAAGACTTCTTTTTTGGTGACAGTTAATCCCTTATCGCTAGCATATTGACTCAAAAGTTTATCTAAATCTTCTTTATCAACATTTCGTCCTGTAATTCCAAAATCATGTGGATTCATGAATTTCTTGAACGTTTCAGAAGCTGAGAAGATACTGGTTGCTGCTGACATGGTTACCAAGACCATGGTTGAAAGGATAGCAATCGTTGCCAGACCAACCGCATTTTTCTTCATTCGAAAGATAAGATTGGATACGGAAATCATGTTGTTAGGTTGGTAATAGTAACGCTTGTTTTTCTTCAAGATTTGTAGAAATACTGTAATCCCTGCATTAAACAAGAGATAGGTGCCAAAGATTACCAACAAGACTGCCACAAAGAAAATCAGAACAGCATTAAGTGGATTTTCAACTGTAACTGCTAGGTAGTAGCCAGCTCCCATACTAATCAAACCTAGTATAGTTTGAAGACTTAAGAAACGTCCTTTTTTCTCACCACTGGCCTTCTCACGAGAGAGCTGTAGGGCATTCATGCGTGCAATACGAAAGGCATTGATAAAAACCAAACCTAGGAAAATAGCTCCAAAAATAAGGGTAACTAGGATAAAGACGCTTGGTTGGAAGGTTGCTACGAGCTCCACCTTCATATTCATTAGTTTTAGAAGTAGAGCAAAGATTAGCTTATCAAAGAGAGCTCCTAGGCCAAGTCCAGCTGTCAAGGTTAGGGAGCCAAAAATAAGAAGCTCCTTAAAGACCATGCTAATCAAATGGCGTTTTTCTAATCCTAGCATGCCATAAATCCCTAGTTCTTTGGAACGGTTTTTCATGACGAAACTATTGGCATAAAAGACGATAATAGCCGAGGCAATAGTGACAATCACCATACCAAGACCAAGCGTCACGGAGATAGTCTCTCCCCCTCGAATCTTGCCAATATTGGGGTTAAGTGTCAATGAATAAAAGAGATAAGTGATGGTCACAGCTAGGAGAACAGCTAAAGCAAAGGGATAGTAGAGTTTGCGGTTTTTGATTAAGTTCGATACCGCTAACTTATTGGTCAATCGAAACATACTAATTCACCTCGCTCGCCATGACTGTCAAGGTATCAGAGATTTCCTGGAACATTTGACGTTCTGTCTTGTCTCCACGGTAGATTTGGTTATAGAGGATTCCGTCCTTGATAAAGAGAACGCGCTTGGCTCTGCTGGCTGCCGCTGTTGAGTGGGTCACCATGAGAATGGTTTGGCCTCGCTCATTGATTTCATCAAAAACATCTAGAAGAGCTGCAGATGACTTGGAGTCAAGTGCCCCAGTCGGCTCATCCGCAAGGAGAATTTCAGGTTCTGTGATGATGGCGCGTGCTACTGCTACCCGCTGTTTTTGACCACCTGAAATCTCGTAAGGGTACTTCTCTTGCAATTGATTGATGCCTAAATTTTCAGCTGTTACCACCAATTTCTTCATCATCTCCGTAATGGGCTTTCTTGATAACACTAACGGAAGCAAGATATTGTCCTTAACAGAAAGCGTATCTAATAGATTGAAGTCTTGGAAGACAAATCCCAACTTCTCACGACGGAAACTCGAAGCCTGTGAATTTTTAATAGTGGCTGTGTCGGTTCCATTCAGGTAAACCTGCCCGCGAGTTGGTTTATCCAGCATAGCTAGGATGTTAAGCAGAGTTGATTTACCAGAACCAGACTCTCCCATGATGGCAACGTAGTCACCCTTTTCCACGGTAAAGTGAATGTCCTTGAGGGCTTCTACTTGGTTGCCTTGGAAACGTGTTTTGTAGATTTTTTGAACGTGTTTTACATCTAAAAGTGTCATTGTTATCTCCTTCTTAATATCCCATCAATTGAAACTGTGCTTGCATCATAGCGCATCCTAGTTGAACACGCTCGATATCTTTTTGACTTGGTTTTCTTCTTTTCTTTTGTAAGATTCTTTTCATGGTTTTGCTCCTTTGTTCTTTATGAGTCTAGTTTATCGCAAAAAAAGACGGCTTGCCATAACCTAACCTTACAAAAGAGACTTTAATCTTACATTTTTGTAAGATAGAAAAAAATTTAGAAATTTCACTAAAAGTATTGTACCATAAATGGGGAAACAAGAAGAAAACCCTTGAGGATGCAAGGGTTAAAATTCACTATTCAGTCTACATCAATCAGTAAGAAATGTAGCTACAATTTGATGATGTATTCTTTCAATTAATTATATTTCTATATAAGCAGAACAGTTTTCTTCTAAAGAAAAGTCTTCTTTTATCAACAAAGTTAAATCTTTTGAAGTAAAATTTTCTCTTTGATCTATTCGAACAGCTTGATTCATTATTAAATCTTCATAAAGATTTCGAACGAAACGACCGTTAGAAAAATTGGTAAGATTGCTTTCTAACTTATCATTAAAATAATTTAATAATATTTCTTTCAGCTTATCGTCTATCTGGTAGTCGTCTTTTCTTGCTAAAGTTTCAAGAATATCTAACAATTCCGTAGAAGAATAATTTTCAAAATTAATAAAATAATTAAAGCGAGATTTCAAACCAGGATTTGATTCAAAAAAATGATTCATTGGATCAGTATATCCTGCAACAATAACAATTAAATCATCTCTTGAATCCTCTAAAGCTTTTGTCAATTCTGTTAAACATTCTCGCCCATATGAATCCGTATTGTCATTTTCTGTAATACTATAAGCTTCATCTATGAATAAAACGCCACCTTTTGCTTTTTCAATGACACTTTTTACTTTTAAAGCTGTTTGACCTTGATAACCAGCGATTAAATCCGTTCTGGAGACTTCGGTAAAATGCCCCTTTGAAAGAAGGCCTAATTGATAATACATCCGACCTACAATTCTGGCCACTGTCGTCTTTCCAGTACCAGGATTCCCCATAAACGCCATATGTAAAGTTCTCTTTGGTACTTTTAGCCCAGACTCTTTTCTTTTGGACTGAACCTTTTGATATATAACTAACCTCGAAACTTCCTCTTTAACTTTTTGTAAACCAACTAATTGATTTAATTCCTTCATCAATTCATCCAAAGAAGAGTTGTTACGTTTTCCTAGCTCCTTCTCTAGTATTTCAAAAAGATAAGAGTAACCTAAATAACAAACTAAATTATCAGATAATTCTTTTAGCGTTTGACTTATCTTGCTTATTTTATTCTCTTTTTGAAATAAATATATAGATTTATATAGATCTGCTACTTTATTTGTGTCAGAATGATCAATTAGAATCTCATTCACTTTTGTGAGAAAAGTCGACTCGTTACCTAGTTGTCGATCCAATTTTTTGGCGCTCTCAATTAGCTTGTCACGAGATACAGTCATAATTACCTCAAAAACATAAATAGTAAAGTGATTATCAACATTCCGATAGATACTCCAGATATGATAAAAACAGTTAAAAGTCGACTAGAAATAAGTTTAATTTGTTCTTTACTTTCTTTCAATTCTTTTCTGAGTTCTTCAATTTCAGAAGTATGCGAGACAGGCTCCAAAGGAAGCGCGTTTACTGTATCCTCTAAGCTTACAATTCTATCGTCTAATTTTGAAAGTCGCTCCTCATGTTCCTCAATGGCTTCTTTATGATTGTTTTCATTGAATTTTTCTTTAAATTGCTTTAGTACTTGGAGTGTAGATGCTTGCTTCTCAATTGTTTTATCAATACGAGCTTGTTCTTTCTGAATTTTCTTATTGGTATGTTCATTTGCCGCCACTGTAGTAACAATCGCTTGAATATAACCTTTATCTAGACCCTCTAAAGCTTTATAAACTTGACCAAATTCTTCAATAAATGTTTGTTGATTATCATAAAATTTTGAAATGTAATTTTGAATTTGTTCAACTAACGTATTAAACTCGTTTCCTGTCACTCCATGTTCAGCAAACTCAAAACCGAAGAAATCATCGTGAGTTCTAACTTTATCAAAATACAGTTCATCTTGACTTTGTTCAGCAAACTCTTTCAGATGCTCTTTCGCTTCATCGAAATCATGTTTGCTAATGTTTATTTCAAATTTTTCCTGTTCTTGCTCAATTACTTCTTGTTCCATATTTATCTCCCTAATCTAATAATTCTTGTAATAAACTATCAATCTCATCAAAGTCACTTTTATCGTCTCTTGTAGATTCTTCAAAAATATCTGATAGCTTTTCTTTCATCATGGTCGCAGCCATATCATGTCTTTCCTTAATAATATTAACAATAGAATCTTTTTCGACTTGTAGTTTTGTGCTCTTTACATCTAATAATTGATCTTGAATTACTAACATTTCATTATTTTGATCAATTTTTTTAGAACTGAGTTCAGAAATCTGTTTATTGACAATTTGCTGATCAATCATTTTTAATACAAAAGCGCCAATAATTCCAGATAAGGTCGCTCCCATAAATGTTCCAATAACACTACCAATTGTACCCAAAAGTGGTATAGAGATAGCCAAAACTGGAAAACTTGCTGTTAGTGATGCTCCTAATTCTTCTCCCACTACAATAGCACCTGTAGCCGTTAAACCTGCAACAACAATTTTACCGATCTCTAGCATCATTATCTGAACACTTTTTTCTTTGTTCTCTGGATTATTTAGATAATCAATCGCTTCTTTTAATGACTTCCAACCTTGGTGTATAAATGTCCATGCTTTTAGAAAAGTGTTAATTACAGGTCCAACTATCGCAGAAGCAATCATAGTAACCACTGATTTCCCAACGTTTAATAAGTGATTTGATAAGTTGTTTACAAATGAAATGATGGCCTCTTTTACCTTTTCAATAAAAGTTGATAAGTTTCTCTCTGTGTCTTTAAGCCAAGAGATAAATTTTGAAATTAACTCTCGCAAAAATTCTGATAGTAACTGTAAAAGCGCTGCTTTCAGAGCTTTTCCGGAAACTTTTAACGCCTCGTCACGTCTTGATTTTTTACCAGATTTTATAGCTCGCTTCTCAGCTTCGTCTCTTACTCGGTCGTATTCAGCGCGTGCCTCTTTATCTTTCTCTCTTAACTGTTTCTCTTCTTTTGAACTAATATTATGGACTTCTTTAGCATATTGCCCTTTAGAATTTGGATTATCAAATAATTCAGTTGTTGATTGATCACCTTTAGCTTGATTAATATCACTCCTAATTTCGTTAAGGTTAACTTTACTATTTGCAAAAGCAATCTGCTCTTCCTTTGTCAAAAAAGCATTTGCCTTTGGATCACGTATAATCTCTCCTGCAGAAACTGTATGATCCATCTGAGTTCCTTTTTCTTTTGAACCTGTTGGTCGTCCTGCGTCAAATGGTTTTCTCGCATCTTTGGTTAAAGTATTTACAATTTTTCCTGAACGAGTTGAGTGTGTTTTAATATTTCCTAAGTCATCTTTAACAAAATTATTTTGCCAAGTATCGTATCTTTCTTGATAATCAACGTCTCTATTATGAGTTGCTAGTTTTCCTTTTTCAAAATTTTCAGCAGTTTGTATATGTGCATCTTTTCGTAAATCTAGAGTTTGACCATTGTTATCTTTAATAAACTCTTCACCTATTTGGGCAGCAAGTTGAAGTTGTACTTGTTCCCAAACTATATTTTCAATAGATTCTTGAAGGTATTCATTATTTTGTAATTTTTCTCTATCTATATCAAGTTGCTCTATGTGTTCAACAACATCCTTAAGGTTATTTTCTAAAGAATTTTCTATTTCAAGTAACTGTTCATAGTCAAAGTCAATTTCAGAACTTTGTAATTCAAACGTTTTATTTTCGTTAGCCATATTAATCTCTCTAAATTATTGTATTCATTGATTTATTATAACATTTCAGGATTTGATTTGACAAGTTTAAAAAACTTCGTCCTATTGGACGAAGTTCATACTTCTACTATTATCACCAAAACCAGCCATCATTGTCTTCAATGGCTTGGGCTTCCTTGCGTTTACGTGGTCCTGTTCCGTACATTTCGGCTTCGATTTCTTCCTTAGTTGGCAGGATAGAGGCAAGGATGATGTAGATTATCACACCAATTCCAAAATTTGCCACGGTAAAAATGGCGAAGAGAAAGCGGACTAGGGTTACATCAAAATTCCACTTGTCTGATAGACCAGCTAAAACTCCTGACACCATACGATTTCGTCTCATTTTATAAAATTTTGTATTCATGATTGTTTCCTCTTTCGGTATTCTTACAAGTAGTATAGCATGAATCAGAACTATCATCATCAGTCCTTAGGCCGATTTATGATGACGAGTTTACCCCGACAAACTCCACAGCGATAGCGTTTGGTATCAATCCTTCTCTTACGCTGATAACTTTGCTGGCAGGATTGGCACTGATAGACTAGGTAGGGAATTTGAGTTTGTGTTTTCAAAGGTGGTACAAAGCGCAGTCCATCCACTTCTTTCAATAGTTCCTTAAATTCTCGGTCCCTATGTCGATAACCCTTTTTCTGAAAATAAAGGTGATAGTGACAGAGTTCATGGCGCACAATTTTCCGAAAAACCTCCAAACCTAGTTCCTGATAAACCTTGGGATTAAAATCCAAATGCCCATCCTTGGGGAAAAATCGTCCACCTGTCGTTCGCAGACGAGAATTCCACTGGGCTTGGTGCGTGAAAGGTCTACCAAAGTCTTCTAGGGAAACAGACTGAACGTACTCAGTCAGTTTCATCTGGAGCTAGGAGCGACAGATTAACTTTTTCACGTTCCGTATCGATTTTCTTGACCCAAACCGTTACCAAATCTCCGACTGACACCACTTGGCTGGGATGTTTGATAAATTTGCGACTCATATGGGAAATATGAATCAAGCCGTCCTCGTGAATCCCGATATCAACGAAGGCACCGAAATCAACGACGTTCCGTACCACACCTTCCAGCTTCTGGCCGATTTTTAAGTCTTTAATATCCAAGACATCTTGACGAAGCACAGGTGCATCAAAAGAGTCACGGAAATCACGACCTGGTTTGAGAAGGTCAGCAATGATATCTTTAAGGGTTTCTGGACCGAGGTCTAGTTCTTGCGCCATTTCCTTGACAGAAAGGGATTTAAGCTTATTTTGTGCTTCTTCGTTTAGGTCTTTAATATCTAAACGTTTGAAGAGCTCCTTGACTGCAGCGTAGTTTTCTGGGTGAACTCCTGTATTATCGAGGATATTGCTACTTTCAGGGATACGAAGGAAACCTGCAGCTTGCTCAAAGGCTTTAGCACCCAGACGGGGAACCTTCTTGATTTGAGCGCGTGAAGTAATTTTTCCTTCTTCCTCACGGTATTTGACGATATTTTCAGAAATGGTTTTATTGAGTCCAGCTACATGGGAAAGAAGTGCTGGGCTGGCTGTATTGACATTGACACCGACTTGGTTAACCACGGTATCCACGACAAAGTCCAGACTTTCAGACAGTTTCTTCTGACTGACATCGTGCTGGTATTGACCAACACCGATTGACTTGGGATCAATTTTGACCAATTCAGCGAGGGGATCTTGCAAACGTCGAGCGATAGAGATAGCAGAGCGTTTTTCAACAGTTAATTCTGGAAACTCCTGACGAGCAAGTTCGCTGGCAGAGTATACAGAAGCGCCACTTTCATTGACGATAACATAGCTGACCTCAGGAAAATCTTTCAGAACTTTCGCCACAAAGGCTTCGCTTTCCCGGCTGGCCGTTCCATTTCCGATAGCAATAATTTCGACACTATACTGACCAATCAAGTCTGCCAAGTCTCGCTTGGCTTCTTCGATCTGACGAGCTGATGCTGGTTTGACAGGATAAATGACCTGAGTCGTCAGCATTTTCCCCGTCGCATCAACGACAGCTAGCTTGGCACCTGTACGAAAGGCGGGGTCAAAACCTAGAACCACGCGCCCTTTCAGCGGAGCAACCAAGAGAAGATTGCGCAGGTTATCAGAAAAGAGTTGGATAGCCCCTTCTTCCGCTTTCTCAGTTAATTCTGTCCGAATGCGTCGCTCGATAGCAGGCAAGACCTTTTTCTTAACTGACTGTTGAACAACTTCATCAATATAAGCATTTTTAACTTTGAAACGAGCAGCGAAGAAAGTTAAAATACGGTCCGTCGCATGTTCAAAACCAACCTTCAAAATACCTAATTTTTCCCCACGGTTGAGCGCCAAGGTACGATAACCTTGCATGTTGCCAACTGTCTCTGAAAAATCATAATAAATCTGAAAAACTTGTTTTTCATCGAGACTTTCATCTTTAACTTGCGAAGTGATTTTAGAGTGTCTCAGCACTTCCTGATAGGTCATAGCACGTAGATTGACATCTTCAGATAGGGCTTCTACCAAGATATCAACTGCACCAGCCAAAGCTTCTTGACCAGTCGCAAATCCTTCACAGACAAAGTTCTCAGCTTCTTTCTCTAAGCCATCTACATTTTGCAAGATCAAGCGAGCAAGAGGAAAGAGTCCAGCTTCACGGGCAATAGTTGCCTTGGTTCGACGTTTTTCCTTATAAGGAAGATAGAGTTCTTCAACGTCTGCTAATTTTTCAGCTGCCAAAATAGCTTCTTCCAATTCCTTGGTTAGTTTGCCTTGTTCTTGAATCTTAGCCAAGACAGCTTCTTTACGGTCGTTGAGATTTGTCAGACTTTTATCCAAGTCGATAATGGCCTTAATCGCCACCTCATCCAGACTACCAGTCATGTCCTTTCGATAACGCGCGATGAAGGGAATTGTCGCCCCCTCAGCCGTCAAACTTAGAACGGTATCGATTTGCTTTAAGGTTACACCCAAATCTTGGGAAATTTTTTCGTATTTTTTATCCATGAATCTATTATACCATAAGGAACAGCTCTTGTTTTGCCTTACCTGTTTTTGCATCTTTGATTATCAAAATAATCCCTTTTCCACAAAATAATAGTATAATAGAGGTAGAATGTAGAAAAGAGGTAGGCCTATGGCTGTTAAATTTACAAAAACGGATGACTTGGACAAGATGTTTGAAGAATTCGCCAAACTTCCTGACTTAACACAAGTCACTTTCCCAGATGACAAAAACAAAAAAGAAAAAGTTGAGAAGAAAAAATAGATGACGATTTTCCAATCTCTTCCTCCTAGTGTATTACAAGCGGGGGCTATTTTTCTCTCCATCATGATTGAAGCCCTTCCTTTTGTCTTGATTGGGAGTCTCATTTCGGGATTGATTGAGGTCTATATCACACCTGATAAAGTTTATGAGTTTCTTCCTCGCAATCGTTGGGGGAGGATCTTTTTTGGTACCTTCATCGGCTTTCTCTTTCCATCCTGCGAGTGTGGTATCGTTCCGATTATCAATCGTTTTCTGGAAAAGAAAGTGCCCAGCTACACGGCCGTTCCCTTTCTGGTGACTGCTCCCATCATCAATCCTATCGTTCTTTTCGCCACTTATTCTGCCTTTGGCAATTCATTAAAATTTGCCTTCTTGCGAGCTCTGGGAGCCATTGTGATTGCTTTGGTGCTTGGGATTTTCTTAGGATTTTTCTGGAAGGAACCCATTCAAAAAGAGAATCCTATCACTTGTCATGAACATGACTTTTCACACTTAAGTCCCGCTAGAAAAGTATTTCAGGTCTTTATACAAGCTATTGATGAGTTTTTCGATATGGGGCGTTACCTTGTCTTTGGCTGTCTCTTTGCGGCTATCGTGCAGGTCTATGTCCCGACTCGGATCTTGACCTCTATCAGCGCAAGTCCAGTCCTTGCGATTCTCTTGCTCATGTTTCTTGCCTTTCTCCTCTCTCTTTGTAGCGAGGCGGACGCCTTTATCGGAGCTTCTCTCCTCTCGAGCTTCGGCCTAGCGCCAGTCCTTGCTTTTCTGGTCATTGGTCCCATGCTTGATATCAAAAATCTCCTCATGATGAAACACTATCTAAAAGCACGCTTCATCTGGCAATTCATGAGCATCGTGACAGTGCTTGTCTTGCTTTATTCTTACATGTTGGGGGTGATGCTATGATCCGATTTATCATTCTACTAGGTTATTTTGCTCTGACCCTTTATCTGCAGCTATCTGGCAAGCTCAGTCACTACATCAACCTCCACTATTCCTATCTAGTCTATATCTCCATGATCCTTTCCCTTCTGTTGGCTCTGGTCCAATTCTACATCTGGATTAAGAAAATCAACTCTCACAGCCATATGGAAAGTCGTCGAGCTAGACAAATCAGCATCCTGTTACTGTCACTACCTCTCTTGATTGGAGTTGCCTTTCCGACAGTAAGTTTGGACTCGAGAACCGTATCTGCCAAAGGCTATCATTTCCCACTTGCTGAGGGAAACAACACAGCCATTCAGGCAAGCGAAGGAACATCCAGTCAATACCTCAAACCCGATACCAGTACCTATTTTTCCAAGTCTGCTTATGAAAAGGAAATGAGGACTACAGCTGACAAATACATCTCCCAGCCAGCCATTCAAGTCACTGATGAAAACTATATGGAGTTCATGGAAGTTCTCTATGACTACCCTCAAGAGTTTGAAGGAAAGAAAATCGAGTTTACAGGCTTTGTTTATAACGATCCTAGCCATCCAGATAGCCAGTTCCTCTTCCGCTTTGGGATTATCCACTGTATCGCAGACTCTGGTGTATATGGACTCTTGACCAAGGGGAACTCACGCCAGTATCCTGACAATACTTGGATTACCGCTAAAGGAACCCTGACCCTCCACTACCATAAAGAACTCAAACAAAAACTCCCAACATTAGAGGTTGAGAGTTTCACAAAAGTAGACAAACCAGAAAATCCTTATGTCTATCGCGTGTTTTAATAAAAAGTAGCCTTTGCAGGCTACTTTTTATTATTTAGCAATTTTCTAACCTCTTGAGCACCAATCTGATCGCCTGCCTTTTCAAAAAGAGCGATAGCTTGTAAAAAATTTTTATGTGATTCTTCAGGATTTTGTATCGAACCAATCTCTCCTAAACCTCTATAGGCACAAGCTTGGGCAATTAAATCATCTGTTTGCAAAGCTTGTTTTAAGGACTGTTTCATATACATGAATGCTTCTGCTACTTTCCCTAGCTTTAATCGTAAATAACCTTGCTCATAATTGTTAACAGAAGATTTGAGGGTATCCTCTGTAAAAGCTTCTTCAATGACTTTTTGCTCTCTTTCGATATAGAAAAGGGCCGTTTGAAATTCATTCATTTCACGATAAACCATGGCTAACTGATGATAGCCTATATGTTCATTTTCTGGGTCACTTTTAGTTCGTGCTAAGTCAATGTAACGCTGATAGATACTTAAGCACTCGTTGTATTTTTGCTCTTCAAGATAAATATACCCCATCAAATTTAACAAACTAAAATCCGTGCAAGTTTCCAATGAAAAATCAGCTTCAACTAATTTTTTAGCCTCTTCAATCTTGCCCTCAAACAATAAATCCCATGCTTGATTCATACATATCCTCCTGCTTCTTACGTTGTATAGAAATCTATTGACAAATCGCTATCAGACTCGTATTTTTTCCAAGCTAAACTGAAGCCATAATAATCTTCAAATTCAGGGTGCCAGTCATAATAAAGTGGGACACGACTATACTTTCTCGCTACAACTTCGTCTTCAAATTCTGGAGACTCCCCTGCAGTAATACCAAATTGAAGACCATTTAGTTCCCAAGTATTTCCCCAAACGTTTTCATCAGAGAGAATATCGATCCATCTAGAAGCATCAATATCAAAATCTGCACATAATTCCAGTTCATAGAATCTTCTACAGTTAATCTCTGAAGGTTTTATATAAAGGGCGCTATCAACTTGGTACTTTTTATCGCTGACTTGAATCTGTGTGATTTTCATTGGAATTGGAACTCCATTTAATTCTAACCAGAAATATCCTAAAGGAGTTTTGATACTATAATATGTTTGCTGAGAGTTGGGGTTAGCGTTTTGGGAGCAAGCATCAAGAATTCTTCCTAGCTTTATTATATTTCTACAAACGTTTTTCGAAGTGTGTGGGTCAAAATGTGAATACCTACGAATGACACGTTTTAACTTTTCAACAGGAAAAGTGATATCCTTTGGTAGGGCATGATACTTCTGTACAACTAAAGCATTTTTTTCAGTATTTTCCTTCCCGACTGGGACAATAACAGCGTGTCCTATATGGATATTTGGGTCATCACAGATATAAGTATAACCATTCCCTCCCTCCTGAAACCCAACCACAACAAGATTTAACTCTTGATCTGGATCAAAGAGAGGCTCTACCTTTTCTACTTCTTTACGCTCATAAAAAGTAAAGTGATCTCCATCCCCGTCTTCGCCAAAAACCATGAAACTGCCACACTCAGGGCACTTCCACATATAAAATGACGCTTCAGAAATATTATCATAAGAAATTTTATTATGGTCGTCAGCTTTATTTATGATTTCTTCAAACAACTCATCCGAATAAACTGAATAAGCATTCGGATCGGGCGCTCGGTGGTCATTCATTGCTTGCCCACATTTACATGTCCACTTACCCATAAAAAACCTCAGTCGTGGCCTAATTCTTCAAGGAAAAATTGATTTAGAGCTTTCCAGTCTTTCTTTTCCTCTCTAACACTTTGAACGTATGCATCCAACTCTTTGATATTTTTGATGATGTAGTATTGGATTGGCATAATCGGATCAATTTCCATACCTTCAGGTCCCTTTACCTTGATATCAAGCAATCTTGATACATGCTCTTTCATCTCATCAGGAAGCAATTCTTTGACCAAATCGTCAAATAAAATTGGAGGAACAGAATGGTATTTTTCAATCCAACGACAAGCCAAAATGGGACGCAGCGCATAGAAATACTTTTTAGGTTTGACCTTGTCTCCTGAAAGATACTTATTCATTTGAGTTCTAGCAGTATTCAAGTAATGATACAGCATTTTCTTCTCAGAAAAATACTGGTTGGCAAGTGGACGTATGCGCTCAATAAAATCCGTTTGTTGATAAACAATTGGAGACTGTAACCATTCAAATAGTGTTGGATTTGACTTATAAAGGAGTTTTAAAGTCTTGTCTAAATCCCAGCCACTCACATCCCAAGTATCGTCAATTGGTAGCTCGATAACATCACGCTGTTCATTTAAACGGAGATAAAAATCTTGCTTGTGTTTGTAGATAAACCGTACATCAAAGTCACTATCGGGAGACTCAAAACCCCAAGCACGACTACCAGACTCAATAGCCCATAAGACTCTGACACCATAATCACGCTCAATTTCTGCTAATTTTTCCGGTACCAGAACATTCATTTCTTCTTGCGTTTGCATAATAAAGCCTCGTCTATAATTTGGACATAAATAGTTACTAAAATAGGTAACTAAGAGGACTGAAAGTACATTATATCAAACTTTCAAAACTACTAGAAAAAAACTAATCCTTCTAGTAGTTTTTCAGACGTTTTCTATACCTGATCCCCTTGAATGACAGACTCTCCATCCTTCCAGTTTCGAGCAATCTCTTCGTCTTTCTGGAGTTGATCTACCAGTTCCTCTACGGAGTCAAATTTGACCATATCGCGAACACGGTCCAGCCAGTAGACCATGACTGTCTCACCGTAAATATCGTCTGAAAAGTCGAAAATATTGACTTCAAAACGTGGTTCTTCTCCATCAAAGGTAACATTTTTGCCAACGCTCGCCATGCCACGATATCTCTGACGCTGCACTTCCACATCGACTACGTAAACACCGTCCGCTGGCATATAAGTTCGGTCTCTTAGGACCAGATTTGCTGTTGGATAACCGATCGTACGCCCACGAGCATTTCCATGAACGACCATCCCACGGGTTGGAAGCGGTGTGCCGAGCAGTTGATTGACTTCCCTGACATCTCCATCAAGAATAGCCTGACGAATCCGTGTAGAACTAATCTTGCCCTTTTCGTCTTCGACCGGAGGAACAATGATGATCTCTCCATCAAAATAATCCTTCAGGTCATCCGCAGTTTTCTTATCAGAGCCAAAGGTATAGTCAAATCCTGCTACGATAATAGCTGGTTTTAGAGCTCGAACATAGGTATCAAAGAATTCTTGACCCGTTAAACTAGCAAATTTGCTACTAAAGTCAAGTAAGAAAAGAGCCTCTACCCCATGCCATTTCATCTTGTGCTCCCGTTCCTCATGATTGACGATATGGAGCATAAGCTCAGGTTGGTATGGTTGCAAGGCAAGTTTTGGCGACTCTGTAAAGGTCATTACGACAACTGGCAGATAATCCTTCATCGAAGCCTTGCTGGCCACTTCAAAGAGTTTCTGATGTCCCTTGTGTATGCCATCAAAATAACCTAGTACAAGGACTGTTTTCCCTGGTACTGCAATATCTTTTTCGTTCTTAATAGGTACTGTTGTAATCATGAAACTATTATATCATAGAGAAAGTCTTTTCGCTAAGAGGAAATCCCAAATGTCGTTTTTTGCGCCTGAACTGACCGTAAGAGAAAATTTAGCACTTTAGTTTAAAAAAATAGCACCTCCTAAGAGATGCTATCATTTGGTAACTAGTCTATTGTTTCTTCTAAATCTTTTAACTTAACCGAAACAATCTTAGAAACACCTGATTCTTGCATGGTAACTCCATAGATAGAGTCCGCTGCCGCCATCGTCCCCTTACGGTGGGTTACGACGATAAACTGACTATCCTTGTCAAAGCGGTTGAGGTAATCCCCAAAACGTTTGACATTGGCTTCGTCCAGCGCTGCCTCTACCTCGTCCAAGATAACAAAAGGAATAGTTTTGACTCGAATGATGGAGAACAACAAGGCCAAGGCTGATAGGGCTTTTTCACCACCACTCATAAGATTGAGAGACTGGATTTTCTTACCTGGAGGTTGGACAGAAATCTCCACACCAGCAGTTAAAAGATCGCCCTCAGTCAATATCAAGTCTGCCTGACCACCGCCAAACATCTGTCTAAAGGTCACTTTAAAGGACTCACGAATCGCCTCAAAGGTTGATTTGAATCGTTCCTTAACCTCATCATTCATCTCTGTGATGGTCTCAAGGAGTAGGTTTTTCGCAGACAAAATATCATCTCGTTGGCTATTGAGGAAATCCAAACGATTGTGGACTTCTTCGTACTGTTCAATAGCATCCAAATTGACTGGACCGAGTGAGCGAATAGCTTTCTCAAGATCTTTAACCTCTTGCTCTGCCAGAGTGAGATTTTCCAGTTCATGAGCCTTTTCTAGAGCCTCAGTGTAGCTGATCTGGTACTGGTCAGTTAATTGAGCTTGTAGATAGCGCAAGCGTTCGCTGACCTTTTCCTTTTTGGCTTCAGCACGCGTTTGTTTACGAATCCACTCCTCATTCTGCTGACGAGCCTGATCCAAATGGCTGGCAATATCATCCAGCTGGCCTTCGATATCATCCAACTCAAACTGCTTACGAATCAAACCTTGTTGGAGATTTGTTTTCTGAGTTTTGGCCTCTTCCACCTGCTGACTTAGCAAATCCGTATCAACCTTCTCAAGATTATCAACCTTTTCTTGGAGGAGACGCTGAATCTCCTCTTGCTCGATATCCAGATTATCCAGTTCCTTGCCTAAGCGTTCAATATCAGTCACTTCGTACCGCTTTTGTCCTTGCAGTTCTGACTTAAGCAAGCGCGCTTGAGAAATCTGTTCCTGCAAGTTTTGATAACGTTCTTGAATAGCGTTTTTGTTAGACTTAATCTCTTCAATCTCAGCTTCCAGATTTTGCTTTTCACTGGTGATAGTAGCAAGGCGCTCTTGGCATTTTTCCTTGTCTGCTTGCCAATCTCCTTCAGAAAGGCGATTTAATTCCTCTTCTTGAAATTTCCAAAGCGTTTCCAGTTCTTCGACCTGCTGATTGGTTTGCTGATAAGCGAGGTACAAACCTTGCTCCTGAATACGAGCTTGCTCACCCTGAGATTTGATGGCTTCTAATCTTTCTGCCAATACCGCCATCTCATCTTGCAAGGTCTTCAAACTCGCTTCTTCTGACCGCAAGTTAGCTTCTTCCTCAGCAATTTCTTTTTGTAATTGCTCCAGCTCTGGCTTGATGAAGATACTGTTATTTTGGCGATTGGCACCACCCGCGTAGGAACCACCTGTGCGCAACTCTGTTCCATCCAGTGTCACCATACGAACCTGGTAACGAACTTGACGAGCAGCTGCACGCGCATGTTCTACAGTATCAAAGATAGCCGTCGTAGCAAGCAAGTTTTTGAAAATGGCTTCTAGTCTCTTATCAAACGACACCAACTCATCTGCCATTCCCAGAAATCCTGGACTTGCTGCGATAGCATCTTGATTCTGACTAGAAATCGTACGTGCCTTGATAGTCGTCAATGGAAGAAAAGTTGCACGACCAGCTCTGTTACGTTTTAGGAAATCAATCGCCTTTGTTGCCGCGTTTTCATCTTCTACGATGATGTGCTGACTACTTGCTCCTAGTGCAATTTCTAGGGCAGTTTGATAATGCACATCAAAAGTCAAATGCTCACTGACTGCACCAATAATCCCACCAAGACGGTCTTTTTCTTTGAGAACACTCTTAACACCCGCGTAAAAGTTGCTATGATTTCTAAGGATATTCTCTAAACTCTGGGCTCTAGCCTGCTTGTTTTTGAGACTATCCAGACGGTCAAAGAGTTGGCTCTGCTGGGCTTGGTAAGAAACTTTCTGTTCCTCTTGTTCCTTGGCACTAGCTTGGTAGTCAGCCAATAATTTCTGAACCTGCTCCTTGGCAGATTCAAGCTCAGCCTCTTGTTGACTGGCCTTCTCTTTAGCTGTAGCCAGTTGTTCTTTCAGTTTCTCAAGTTGATCTGCTTGTTTTTGAGACAGCTGACGGCTGTTCTCCAGTTCATTCTCGATGCGAGTCAACTGGTTTGAGACATCCGCTTCTTCTTGTAAAAGAGCCACAAAACGTTCACGCAAGAGCTCGATCATCTGGTCAGGATCATCAGAAAATGCCAACAACTCTGCTTCTAGGCGATTGAGTTCCTTGTTGTTTTCAGCTAGACTTTTCTCTAACTGTTCCAAGTTCGCTTCTTTTTCAGCCTTTTCCTTACTTAGAGCCTTTCTCTTATCTTCCAGAGTCGCCAAACGGGCTTGCGCTTCTTGTTGATTAAGGGCTACTTGCTCAGATTCCAGTTTGGATAGGGCTAGTTTTCGCTCTAAGTCACTGATCAAACTAGTCAAATCCATTAATCTTCCTTGGTCTTTAGCCATTTCAGCTTGGAGATCTTGGCGTTTCTTTTTAAGAGTTTGATTTTCCTCTTCTAACTCTTCACGCTTTTGGTAATAGCTAGTCAAAAGTTCCTGAACTTGCGTTAGCTCTTCTTCTGTCAGCTCTAGTTCAGCCTTGTTTTCCTTGATTTGGGCAACCAGTACATCCAAGTAAATCGCCTTACGTTGACTATCCAAGTCGAGAAACTTGCGCGCATTCTCAGCTTGTTTTGCAAGGGGCTTGATTTGATTGTCCAACTCGTAGATAATGTCCTCTAAGCGGTCGAGATTGTCTTGAGTTTGTTGCAGTTTGCTTTCTGTTTCTTTACGACGAGTCTTGTATTTTAAAACCCCAGCAGCTTCTTCAAAAATAGCTCGGCGTTCTTCGGGCTTGGAGTTAAAAATCTCCTCAACCTTCCCTTGGGAAATGATGGAGAAGGAATCCCGTCCCAAACCTGTATCCAAGAAGAGGTCATGAATATCACGCAAGCGCACTTTCTTGCCATCAATTCGATACTCGCTATCTCCACTACGATAGATATGGCGTTCTACCTTAATGACTTGCCCTGCATCCTTGATGAAGCCATCTTCATTGTCCAAGGTCACGATAACAGAGGCATAATTGAGTGGTTTGCGACTTTCAGTTCCAGCAAAGATAACGTCAGGCATCTTGCCTCCACGAAGACTCTTGACACTAGACTCTCCCAAGGCCCATCGCAAACTTTCTGTGATATTTGACTTCCCAGAACCATTGGGCCCAACGACAGCTGTCACACCTTGGTCAAAGACGACCTTTGTCTTGTCAGCAAAGGACTTGAATCCCTGAATCTCAATTTCCTTTAAATACATGAATCCAGCCCTTTCTCAACTGCATTTTTCGCGGCCTCTTGTTCTGCTAATTTTTTAGAACGGCCTTGACCTTTTCCGATGCTCTTGCCCTCAACCAGAACTTCTACATCAAAAACCTTGTCATGGGCAGGTCCCGTTTCAGAGGTCACCTGGTAACGAATATCTACATCTCCATTGACTTGGAGCAACTCTTGCAGGTGTGTCTTGTAATCCTTAATCATTTCAAAGTCACCTGCTTCGACCTTGGGAATCATGACCTGATAGATGAACTCTTTTACTCTAGCAACATCCTTGTCCAAAAGCAATGCTCCCAAAAAGGCTTCAAAGGCATCTCCAAGAATGGTGTCACGATTGCGCCCACCAGACTTTTCTTCTCCTTTTCCTAGCTTGATAAACTGATCAAACTGGCAATCACGCGCAAAACCAGCCAAACTCTCCTCACGGACAATCATAGCACGGAGTTTAGACAAATCTCCCTCTGGTTTCTTGGGATATTTTTTATACAGATATTCTGAAATCAATAATTGCAGAACAGCGTCTCCTAAAAATTCCAAGCGCTCATTGTGTGAAATTTTTAAGAGGCGGTGCTCATTGGCATAACTCGTATGGGTAAAAGCCGTTTCCAGTAAGTTTTTGTCTGCAAATTCGATTGCAAAACGCTTCTTTAGTACAGTTTGTAATTCTTTCATACCAACCTCTTTCTAACTGATAACAGTCTTTCTTATTATATCAAAAAAAGCCCCCTGAGTCACTTTAAAACGGGACTAGAGGGGATTTGAGCATTTTTTAGAACAAACTTTTCAATTTTAGGGGCAAATTTGGAGCGAAATAAAGAAAAAAGCCTTTGAATAAGGCTTTCTTAGGCTATTTGCATCCACCCTGAGGGAATCGAACCCCCATCTCAAGAACCGGAATCTTACGTGATATCCATTACACTAAGGGTGGAAACTTGTCTTATTATAACAGAAATTTGCTCTAATAACAAGTTTTTTATGGATGGAGTATGCGTCCATTAGTGGGATGCATCACCATTCCAGATAGAGTTTTTCACAATCACATAATCAACGTGCTTGAGGTCAGCAACCTTGCGTCCACCTGCATAGGAAATGGCACTTTGCAGATCCTGCTCCATCTCAGTAAGGGTATCTTGCAAATGTCCTTTGGCAGGAAGTAAGATGCGTTTTCCTTCCACGTTTTTATAAGCACCCTTTTGATATTGAGAAGCTGAACCATAGTATTCTTTGAACTGTTCACCGTCGACTTCAATCGTCTTTCCTGGGCTTTCGATGTGTCCTGCAAAAAGGGAACCAATCATGACCATGCTGGCACCGAAACGGATAGACTTAGCAATATCGCCATGAGTACGAATCCCACCATCAGCGATGATCGGTTTACGAGCCGCTTTAGCACACCAGCGAAGTGCTGCCAACTGCCAGCCACCTGTACCAAAACCAGTCTTGACCTTGGTGATACAAACCTTACCAGGACCGATTCCAACCTTAGTAGCATCCGCACCGGCATTTTCCAATTCACGAACAGCTTCTGGAGTTCCAACATTCCCAGCAATGACAAAAGTATCTGGCAATTCTTTCTTGATGTGTTGAATCATAGAAATCACGCTATCCGCATGACCATGAGCAATATCAATCGTGATATACTCAGGAGCATCAGCCTTGAGCTGGCTAACAAAGTCATACTCGTAATCCTTGACACCGACAGAAATGGAAGCAATAAGCCCTTGATCGTGCATGCGTTTGATAAAAGGAATGCGCCCAGCCTCATCAAAACGATGCATAATGTAGAAGTAGCCACCTTTAGCCAGTTGTTCTGCTACGTTCTCATCCAAAATCGTCTGCATATTTGCTGGTACAACAGGTAGTTTGAAAGTGTGATTTCCAAGTGTGACACTCGTGTCTGCTTCTGCACGACTTTTAATGACACATTTATTTGGGATCAACTGAATATCTTCGTAATCAAAAATTGGAAATTCATTTAACATATCGATGTCTCGTTTCTTTTGTAATGACCTACCTATGCTTACGCATCCCTACGCCTTTTTCCGACGTTTCCTTGACTTATTATAAACCAAAGTACAGTTTTTGTCAAATATTTTTAATAATCAAATTATATCGTTCGGAAATTACTTATATAAATAGCAAAAAAAGCGAAGAGATTACTTTCTCCCCACTTCTTCATCAATAATCGCTTTAAAATTTTCTTCTGAATTTTCCATCATTTTACAAAATGCACTATAGGATGAGGCATTCTGAGGGATTTGGATAGACCACTTCTTCAATTGAGCTCCATAGCCAGCTAGTTTTCCTATTTCACTATTTACTGACTGCTCCATACTAGGAAAAATCAGTCCAGCTTTCTCAGATTTTAAGATATAAGAATAGGAAATCAATTGGAACAAGTCCTCACGGTTAATCCTTTTTTCAGTGAACTCCAGTTTCTTATATTTTGCATCTAGAACTATTTTTAACTCTTTATGATAAAAATCTGGAAATACTTTTCTTTCACGATTAGAAAATACTGAAATTCCGTCCGTCTTATCCTTATTTCGAGGATGTATGAAATCTTTTGGCAACAGGGTATAAACATACTCTTCCCAAAGCCAGGAAACATCAAAGAGAATACCATGTACCCTTTGAGATTGAGGTCCAAGACCATGCTTTTCTCTACTTAGAATCATCAAGCAGAGTTCCTGTAATTTTCTATACTCTCTAAAATAGGCGTGTCGGATGGGTTTGATTTTATTCATTCTGATAATCTTGGCACGATCAGCTAGTTTATAAGCTGGAGTTGCACGAGTAATTTCTGTCATATTTTCACGATTACTATCGAGCAGAACTCCGAAACTTTTCTGATTCTTTATGTACTCAATCGTATGCCGAATCAACTGCATGAGTGGATTATCATAGGTAAACTCCCTAGTGGTATAGGCAATACTTCCCGTAAAAGGGAGATTTTTTTTCAGATGATTTCCAACATCTAGTACACCCTTCACATGACTATCGTTATGGAAAAATCGCTGGTATTCCTTATAAAGACCTTTTCTGAGAGCAGCTTGCAGATACTTTGGAAAGAGGTAAACCAAGAGTTGATAAAGCTTATCTTCGGGAGATATTCCAACATCCAAACTAGTCAGATTGATATTGAGAACCTTTTGTAAAAGATAATGCAAAAAATGGTCGTTACTTTCATCAGAAAAACGAGAGGCAATCGTTAATCTTTCCTGATCACACCCCAGAAAACCAATCACATTCCCAGTCTTAATTTCCTGATTGACTGTTTCCAAAATCTTTTGGTCCTTGTCTAAATCAGGAGAATTTATCAAATCATTCGGGAAAATAAAGATACTGTCCTCTCGAGAAAGGTAATCTAGTGTTCTATCAAGAAGTGCTTGACTTAGATTGGGATATTCTGCGACAAAGTCTTCTTTAGCAATTCTATGCTGATTATCAGTTATCCGCATTATCATCACCAGTATCTTGCTGAACTGTTTGCTCTTTATTTGTCAGATCAAATGCTTTTTTCAATGTTGCCAGAGTTTCAGATTCTTCATAAGAACCTCGTAAGTAATCTTCCAAAAGAGGTTTGAGGTAATCTGACCAGAGTATTTCATAGTCAAAGTCTACATCCTTCAACTTAAGGAAATAACTTGGACCGATATGATAATGACTATTTAGCTCTTGAACGTTTTCGATAGCAGCGTTCAAGTTTCTTAGACGAAGTTTTGATTCTTCTGCATGGATACCCAGTTCTTTATCCAACATAGCAACTTGGCTTTCAGCAGTAACTTCAACAAAACGGAAACGACGACGCATAGCAAAATCAAAGGTATCTACTGAACGGTCAATATCATTCATTGTTCCGATGATGTAGACATTCTCAGGAATATAAAACTTGTCATCCGTCTCATGTAAATTAGCATACTGGGTGGAAACACTCCCGCTTTCACCACGATAACCAGGGTCGATAGAGAAAAAGAGTTCGCCAAAAATCTTAGAAATCTCCCCACGATTGATTTCATCAATGATGAAGACGAATTTCTTGTCTGTGTCAATTTCTGTTGGAGAAATATAATCTTTCAGACCAAATCTTTTCTTTAAAGTTTCTAGGACTTTTTTTCCTTGATTACGATAATAGGGCTGTTTCAGATATTTTTCATCTTTATAGAGTTCATAAACATAAGATTTTGTTAAGCAAGTTCCTTGGGCTTTAGTTTCATAATTGATATTAAAATTATTTCGACTATTTACTGTGAGATAGGAAAATTCTGTCAAATATTCTTTTTCATCTCTGCTATTTACATATTCAAGATAAAGATCCCAAGCTTCATCAAAATTATCTTGTCCTCCAGTTTTCTGAGCTTCTTTAGCCTTCTGACAAAACTTCTTAAAGATCCCATCTTCTAGCCTAAACTCAATAGCTCCATCCCCATTTGATACTGGTCTTAAACCCTCCACAAAATCCGTATAGTCATAAGATGGGTGAAACTGTATAAATTCGATTTGGTCTTCGTTGCCACCCGTTAATTCTTTAGCAATTTCTTTAGCAAGATAAGTTTTTCCTGTACCAGGAGCACCACGGAGAATGAGGTTTTTGGATTGTAATAAGATATTACTCAAGGGATGATGAATACTATTTTGTTCAGACATTTCTTTCTCTCCTTGCTTATTATCACTGTCTATAAAATCTTTTGAATATTCAAATAAAACACTACCCAAAATTGAAGATTCTAGTTCAGGATAGGTTTTAGAAAATAGTTTACAAATCTCATGATTCTGACGATAGGGTCCTCCTTGATTACTTTGAGGAATCAACCTATTCCAAAATTCATTTTGACTATTCATATTTACTCCTAAAAAAGAAGGATTCTCAGAATAAATACAAAGTAGTTTTGTTACCACTGCAGAACGCCTAATAAATTCATTCTTTGACTTTTTCATGTCAAAGATAGGATTATTGAAATCCAACATTCTACCAACTTGGATGATCTCATACAAATCCAATTTTAATTTGTTAAATCGGTCTTCTAGTTCTGATTCTGGAATGATTTTATTAGCTTGATTCTTATAGTTTTTGGTATCCTCATTCCAATAAATACCAAATTTTGAAGAACCTCCTCCACCAATCCCCATAAATAATGATTGGTACTTTCCTGTCTCAAGAGCATAGCAAAAAGAATTACTTTTAGCACCTTTCCCAATGACATAATCATCAATAGACATGGTTAAAATTCTATCAAGTGGCCACTCTTTAAGAAATTCTTCACGTAATTGTTCATTGTAAATACTATATTTAGATGCATCTTCTCTTAATCTTATTTTATTTTCTTGGTACCAGTCATAAAAATCTTCCAGACTAACTTTTCTTTTCAACATCAATCTTACTCCTTTTATAATAATGTTCGAATAAAAAACTATATATTTCATATATAGAATATCATATCCTATAGAAAAAGAAAAGAACTTCTAAAAAAAGCCCAGCGTTAGGAGCTTCAATGACTCTTAACACTAGACTTCTTTTTTTATCTTAGTAATACTCTCCCTGACGGTAGTCCCATGAGTTAAAGGTATCTGACAAATGCATCATGATTTTATCAATGTCAAGCCCTTTACGGATAACGACTGGTGCTGGTGAGATTGAACGGGCTCCTCCTTGTTCTGGGATGAGTTTCCCATCTTTATCAACCATAGACACCATTACACCTTGCTCGTAGCGCGTTTCAATCGTTTTGTCAGGTTGGATGGATGCCACGTAGTCGTCTGCTTCGATGACAAGGTCCACTGCTCCTTCGATACGTTCTCCGATACCTTCCACCTTACCACGGTTTCCTTTACCAGATGGGTTGGCTGATGAGGCGTAGACCATCTTGCCTTCTTCCCAAAGCTTGGCAGCCAATTGTTCACCAGCTTTACCAAACTTGATGACAAAACAGCTAGTACCACGAACGTCTGTCATGAGTTCTTCACGACCATCCCCATATGCTTTGAGTTTTTCAAAAGCTTCTGGTTTCCAAGGAAGGATACAACCTAGGAGAATGTCTTCGTCCCAATGTTTTTGGTAGAAGGCTTCAATTTCTGGGTTGAGTTGTGCTAAAGCGCGAAGCTCATCCATGCTACCACAAAGTACAACACCTGGTTTGTTACGGTTACGCTCTTTGGCTTCAAATTTGCGTTCAAGACCTGCCTTATCGCTCGTCATGATAATGTAACCAACTTTTGTAGGGCAAACAATACAACCGCCCTCACCTTTTAAAATGTCATATCCTTCTTGTGAAAGTGTTCCGTTCCATTGAATGTGTTTTGTCATAGTTCTATAGTTCCTTTTCTATTTTTCTAATCCTGCCAGTAGGCTGGTCGTTGTTTTTCATAAGCAGCAATCAAATCTTCATACTGCAAAGTAATTCCGATATCATCCAAACCATTTAAGAGCTTGTGTTTCCACTCGCTATCGATTTCGAAAGTGAATTCTCCAACTGGTGAGATGATTTTTTGTTGTTCCAAGTCCACAGTTACCTGGTCGATCGGTTTGAGTTGGGCTAGTTTCTCTCTAACCTCTCTAGGCTGAACAATAGGCAACATGCCATTATTGAGTTCATTATTGTAATGAATGTCCCCGAAAGATCCTGCAATCACGACCTTAAAACCATAGTCAGCTAGAGCCCAAGCTGCGTGTTCCCTCGAAGACCCCGCACCAAAGTTATCCCCCGAGATGAGAATACTAGCTTTACGATATTCAGGTCGGTTAAAGACAAAGTCTGGATCCTCAGTGTAGTTATCGTCCAGATAACGCCAAGCATACATGAGGTACTTACCAAAGCCTTTCTTATCAATCAACTTGAGAAACTGCTTGGGGAGTATTTGGTCGGTGTCGATATTATCATTCATAAGAGGAACGGTCGTTCCCGTATAAACTGTAAATTTCTCCATATCCTCTCCTTACTGGGCCTCTGGCATTTGCCGAACATCTACGAAGCGCCCTGCGATAGCTGCCGCCGCTGCCATGGCTGGACTGCAGAGATGGGTTTTAGCGCCAAATCCCTGTCTGTCTTCAAAGTTGCGGTTACTGGTTGAGGCACAGTGGACCCCATCAGGGACCTTGTCAGGATTCATCCCTAGGCACATAGAACAACCTGGGTCTCTCCATTCAAAGCCAGCATCTAAGAAGACCTTATCCAAGCCCAACTTCTCCGCAGCTCGTTTCACAGGACGAGAACCTGGTACTACGATTGCTGTTAGATTGGGAGCAATCTTCTTCCCTTTGACAAATCGCGCAGCCAGTTGTAAATCGCTGAGACGAGCATTGGTACAAGACCCGATAAAAATATATCCTAGTTCAATGTCCGCTGGCTTTTGACCTGGTTCCAAGTTCATGTAATGATAAGCTCGCTCATCATTCATATCCTTAATTTCTGGAAAACTACTGTCAAAGTCGACGCCCATAGCAGGATTGGTTCCCCAAGTCACCATAGGAGCCAAGTCTGAGACATCCATCCGGATAACCTTATCATAAACAGCATCATCATCGCTGACAAGCGTCTTCCAGTCAACAACCGCCTCCTCGAAAGCTTCGGGAACGCATTCCCGTCCCTTGAGATAGTCATAGGTAGTCTGATCTGGATTCATGATTCCCATCTTGGAGCCAAACTCGATGGACATATTGCAGATGGTCATCCTCTCTTCCATGGTCAGTGCATCAATTGCTTGCCCACGATATTCCACCACATAGCCAACACCACAGGCAACGCCGTACTTGGCAATTAAGGCGAGAATGTAATCCTTAGAATAAACTCCTTTTTGAGGAACACCAGTGAATTCTACCAGCATTTTCTTGGGTTTGACCTGCCAAAGGGTCTGGGTAGCAAAGACATGCTCGACCTCACTGGTCCCAATCCCAAAAGCGATAGCTCCGAAAGCTCCGTGAGTAGCTGTGTGACTGTCTCCACAAACGATGAATTTTCCTGGTTGCGTCCGTCCTGTTTCTGGACCTACCATGTGAACGATTCCCTGCTTTTCAGAACCATGGGCAGCATGTTCAATCCCAAACTCCTCAACATTTTCAGCAAGCTTATCAATTTGGGCCTTAGAAATCACATCTCGAATATCATAGATGTTGACCGTTGGTACATTGTGGTCAAAGGTCCCAAATGTCAAGTCTGGTCGTCTCAATCTGCGGCCTGCATCTCGTAATCCTTGAAAAGCTTGGGGACTAGTCACTTCATGAATATAGTGTTGGTCCACATACATGAGTTGGGGCTGCCCCTCTTCTCCTGTGATGACATGGCGGTCCCATAATTTATCAAAAATCGATTTTCCTGCCATCCATTACCTCCAAATAAAATATAAGGCTACTAGTGTGGTCACCATCCCGAGAAACCAAACTGTTTTAAAATACCATTTTCTAGTCTTGTGGTGAAAGATGATTCCTGCCAACCAGGCACCAAAACCACCACAAGTAAGAGCCAAAATGAGTAAGATTTTCTCTGGGATGCGCCAAGCACCTCTTCTTGCCTTGGATTTGTCAATGCCATAAATCAAGAAAATCAGTAAATTCCAAATCAAGAGAGCTAGTGTGATTCCTTCATTTATCTTCATAATCTTTCAATGATGGCTTCTGTCATTTCCTTGGTCGAAGCCTGTCCTCCAATATCTCTTGTTAAAACACCTGCTGCCAAACTGTTCTCAACAGCATGTTCGATACACTCCGCATCCTCATAACGTCCAAAGCTATCTCTCAACATCATAGCAACTGACAAAATCATGGAAATAGGATTGGCAATTCCTTGACCTGCAATATCAGGTGCCGAACCATGAATAGGTTCATAAAGACTTGGACCTTTTTCAGAATGACTAGCTGATGGCATGACACCAAGTGTGCCTGATAGAACGCTTGATTCATCAGATAAGATATCTCCGAAAAGATTTTCCGTCACGATGACATCAAACTTGGCAGGATTGGTAATCATAATCATGGCAGCTGAGTCCACCAACTGGTGTTCCAAGGTTACATCTGGGAAATCCTGAGCGACTTCCTCAGCTACTCTCCGCCAGAGTTTTGAAGTCGCTAGAACATTTTGCTTATCGATACTAGTAACGATTTTTCTCCGACTTCTTGCGATTTCAAATGCCTTGCGAATGATCCGCTTTACTTCCTCATAGCTGTAGTCGTTGATATCACGCGCTTTGCGCTCTTCAAGGATATGATCCCCAAAGTAGATACCACCTGTCAATTCACGCACCACGACAAAGTCAACACCGGCAATTCGTTCCGGTTTGAGTGGTGACAAATGCTTGAGACTGTCAAAGATTTTTACGGGGCGAATATTGGCATAGAGATTGAGTTCCTTACGAAGAGCTAGCAAGCCTTGTTCAGGCCGAATCGCTGCCCCATCATACTGAGGACTACCGATAGCCGCAAGGAGAATAGCGTCTGCTTCTCTACATGACTTGAGGGTTTCATCAGGTAAGGGATACCCTGCAGCATCAATACCTGCACCTCCAAAAGGTCGTCTATCAATCTCATAGTCAAAACCTGTTTTTGAAGCTAGAGCTTCCAGAACCGCCAAACCAGCTTCCATAATTTCTGGACCGATTCCATCCCCTGCTAGAGCTACTATTTTCTTTGTCATAGCCTTCTCCTTTACACACTAGGCATGTCTCGGTAGGAAACGCTATGCCCCATCTCACCTGCATTCTCTTTTTGAACAAAAGTATTAGCATTGATATAAGCAATAGCCGAAGCCTTCAATACATCGAAATCGAGACCTGCTGCGTTAAAGATGGTTTCTGTATCTCTGTTTTCAACAGTAACCAAGACACGAGCTTGAGCATCAATTCCATCTGTCACAGCATCAATGGTATAGGACACCAAGCGGACAGATTGGTTAAAGAACTTATCGATAGCGTTAAAGATCGCTTCAACGGAACCTTGTCCTGTCGCATTAAATTCGACTTTTTCACCATCCATATTAGCTAGGCTAACAAGCGCTTCGATGTCATTGTCCGCATGGGTTTGAAGTTGTAAATCATCAAAGTGGAAGCCTTCAGGATTTTCAACCATGGTTCCAGCAACCAGAGCTCGAATATCTGCATCTGTGATTTCTTGTTTCTTGTCCGCTAGTGCCTTGAACTTAGCAAAGAGTGGTTTGATATCCTCTTCTGTAAAGTCTAGAGCCAATTCTCTTAGTTTTTCAACAAAGGCATGGCGACCAGACAATTTACCAAGCGGAAGACTATTACTCTTAACTCCGACCAATTCAGGTGTGATGATCTCATAAGTGAGAGGATTTTTAAGGACTCCATCTTGGTGAATACCAGACTCGTGGGAGAAGGCATTACCACCAACCACAGCCTTGTTTTTAGGAACTGGAATACCAGAGAAGCGAGAAACCATTTCAGACGTATTCATTGTTTCATCCAAAACAATATCACTAGTTGCTTGGAAGAAATCCTCACGAATCTTCAAAGCAACAGCTACTTCTTCAAGAGCAACATTACCTGCGCGTTCACCGATACCATTAATAGTTCCCTGGACACGTCCAGCACCGTGTTTAATTGCTATCAAAGTATTTGCAGTTGCCATACCGAGATCATCATGACAGTGAACACCAAAGACAACTTTATGATCTGATTTAATATTTTCAATCAAGTGATCAAAGATACGTGCAAACTCTTCTGGAGTCGTAAAGCCAACTGTGTCAGGGATATTGATATAAGATGCACCTGCATCGACCGCTGTTTGAACAACTTGTAAGAGGAAATCCAACTCTGTTCTAGTCGCATCTTCAGGAGAGAATTCGACGATTTCAAACTTAGAACGTGCGTAAGAAACATGTTCCTTGATAGCTTCTAAAATCTCTTCCTTGCTCTTATTGAGCTTATACTTGCGGTGAATCGGACTAGTAGCGATAAAGACATGAATTTGTGGATACTTGGCATCCTTAAGAGCCTCATAACAAGCATCAATATCAGATTTTACAGAACGAGCTAATCCTGTCACTGCTGTTTTTTTCATGGCTCTAGCAATTTCTTGAACGGCTATAAATGAATCTGGACTAGCAGCTGGAAAACCAGCTTCAATTACAGAAATTCCCCATTTCTCCAGCTGTCTTGCAATGGAAACTTTTTCCTTTATTGAGAAGTTAACACCAGGTGTTTGTTCCCCATCACGAAGGCTTGTATCAAAAAATTCAACTTTACGCATAAGATTTCCCCTTTTCCAAATGTGGTTTTAAAAAAACATCTCGCTCAGAAGCCCAAGCGAGATGTTGATTTACTCCCGCTTGGTAAGCCAAACAGGACTAATGCTTTTGCACTAGCCCGAGTACCTCAACAACAAAGCAAATTGATTAAACTTAGCTGTTTTCATGTTTGACTTTCTCCTTCGTTTGATATCTTGTTTAGTATTTTAGCATAGCTAAAAACACTTGTCAAGAAAAAATCCATTATTTTCTGAAAATTTCTTCAGTAAAGAATATTTTGCTAATTGAAAGTATTTGAAAACTCAAGCGAATTTCCCTATTTTTTCACAGTCAAGTTCCAACTTTTTTCGATGAGTTCTACCACTTTTTCATCTTGCAAACTATCATCAAGGACCAGACTAAGCCAGTAGCGTTTGTTCATATGAAAGGCTGGATAAATACCTTTTTGTGAAAGTAAATCCGCTACTTGGTCGTGTTTTATATTGACTGCTTCGACTAGCCCTTCTCTCCCCTTCTCCAGCTTATCCCATGGGATTCTCATCATAACAGCATACCACTTTTGATTGCCTTCATGACGCAATACAGCTGTATCAGGCGATTTTTCCCACAGATACTCCAACTGATTACCATACTTTTCCTGAACTTGAGCCATGATACGCTTAGTCTGAGGACAGATAAAATCCTGCACATCAAAGCAAGCCTTCCGAATCTGGTAAAGAATCTCCAAACAAGCCTCACGAACACTTCCGACAAAACTTCCCCGCATACTTTCCATATGTACTTGAGGATAGAGGTCACCCGTTTCCTGATCAAAAACCTGAAAGCTCACATTATCAGGAGTGATAGAGACTGTCATGAAAAAGTCACCCTGCAAAATCTGGCAACTATAGGTCCAGACTTCTCCATTTTCTACAAAACCATAGGCATGAGCTTTTTCTTTATTAAACTGGTAGGATTTAAAAATTTCAAACATAAGTGAAAACTGCTACCCAAAGCTAGCAGTTCCTTTCTATTTTTTAAAAGACAACCTTAGTACCGTGCAATTGAGTCACACCAAGTTGGTCGATAAAGGTTTGACGGTTGTCCAAGTCAATCCCCCCACCTGGTAAGATTTCAATTTTACCTTTAGCATGTTCCAAAATTCTGTGATAGTGAGCAAAACGTTTTTCTAGCGAGTCACCAGACACGCCAGCACGAGTCAATATACGAGTGACACCAGCTTGGCTGAGCCAGTCAATAGCTTCCAACTGGTCTTCTTCGCTCAATTCATCAAAGGCCATGTGGAAGACAATTTCCATTCCTTTTGATGCGGCAATTAACTTCTCTAGATTAACCTTATCCAACTTCTTATCAGCAGTTAAAGCACCAAAGACGACCCCTTGGCTACCTGCTTGAACAGTTAAACGAATGTCTTCTAGCATGATTGCTATTTCAAGATCAGTATAGACAAAGTCGCCACCACGAGGACGAATCATAGTCATGATGGTGGTGTCGTAGATAGCTGCCAGTTCAACCGCCGCCTTGGTCACTCCATAGCTAGGTGTTGTTCCACCCACTGCTAGATTGTCACAAAGTTCGATTCGACGAGCTCCAGCCTGCATCGCTTTTTCAAGCAAGGTCACATTTTCAGCACAAAATTCGTAAATCATTTGATTCTCCTTGATGTTTTCTTTAAATTTATTATATCATATTATTTTAAATATGCTTTCATTTTTATCAAGGCAAATAACTACTATTTTTATCTATTCTTTGTCAGGAATGACTTTAAAGAGATAATAGGTGATAAAGACAGTCAAGGCTCCCAGACCGATTTTGACTGGCAAAAGAGGGGCAAAATAAATAGAAATCCCCATCAATATATAGATAGAAACGATGATTTTTTTCTTGCGTTCTCGCGCGATTGACTTGGTTTCCCGAAAGTCCGCTACATAAGTCTGATAAAGCTTTGTATGATAAAGCCAGTCTTCAAAACGCTTAGAAGATTTTGAAAAGCAAGCGATAGCTAACAAAAGAAAGGGTGTTGTTGGTAAAAGTGGTAGGACAACTCCAATAACAGCTAAAGCCAGTGAAATAAAGCCAATACAGAGATAAATGATACGCATGATTTCTCCTAGATAAATTACTCTTCCTCTAGTTTCGCACACAAGGGGGAAATTTGTCAAGCTTCAAGTAAAAAGAGCCTGAAATTCATTTTCAGGACTCTGCATTTTATTTAATTTTCTCTTCTTCGTAGTCGCCATTACTACATACAACCTGCTTACCACCACCACGGACTTTTTTCTCCACAAGGAAGTGTCCGCATTTTGGACAGTCACGGCCAATTGGTTTGTCCCAGGAAGTAAGCTCACATTCTGGATAGCGATTGCAACCATAGAAGATACGATTGCGCTTGGTTTTGCGTTCAATGATTTGTCCTTGATGACAGCTTGGACACTCGACACCAATCTCCTTAACAATCGCTTGTGTATGACGGCAGTCTGGGAAATTGCTACAAGCATAGAATTTACCAAAACGACCGAGCTTAATCACCATTGGACTGCCACAAACTTCACAGTCAAATCCAGCTGGCTCATCCTTGATCTGGATTTTTTCCATTTCGGATTCAGCCTTGGCTACCTCTTTAGAGAATGGTTTATAAAATTCATCAATGACACGTTGCCACTGCTCTTTACCAACTTCGACATCATCCAATTTCCCTTCCATCTCAGCTGTGAAGGTCACATTGACGATATCTGGGAAATATTCAACGATGAGTTTATTGACAATTTCTCCCAGTTCTGTCGGTTCAAAACGTTTAGCTGCCAGACGAACGTAGTAACGTTTTTGGATGGTTTCAATGGTCGGAGCGTAGGTTGACGGACGTCCAACCCCATTTTCCTCCAAGGTCTTGATAAGAGTTGCTTCCGAATAGCGAGCTGGCGGTTGGGTGAAATGTTGCTCTGGCTTGCTATTCACCTGCTTGACCACATCTCCTACTTCCATATCTGGCAACATCTTGTTCTTGTCAGAGTCATTGTAGATAGCAAGATACCCATCAAACTTAACTTGGCTTCCATTTGCCGCAAACTGAACCCCATTTTGAGAGAGCTTAACAGCCATGGTATCAAAGATAGCGCCTGTCATCTGGCTAGCCACAAAACGGTTCCAGATAAGAGTATAGAGCTTGAGCTGGTCTTTGTCCAAGTACTTAGCGATGCTTTCAGGTGTATTAAAGACACTAGATGGGCGAATGGCTTCGTGGGCATCTTGAGCACCTGAGGCATTCTTGACCTTGCTACCATGCTTGGAATACTTGCTACCAAAGCGGTCGTTAATATAGCTTGCCGCTTCATTCTGAGCCACAGGACTGATACGAGTCGAGTCTGTACGCATATAGGTAATCAAACCTTGCACACCTGATCCGATATTGATCCCTTCATAGAGCTGTTGAGCCACCATCATGGTCTTTCGAGTACGGAAATTGATTTTGTTAGCAGCATCCATCTGCATGGTTGAAGTTGTATACGGTAGGGGCGCATTGCGTTTGCGTTCTTTCTTATCTACCTGGTCTACTGTGAAATCTTTACTAGTCAAATGGGACAAGACTTCTTTGACCTCTTCATTGGTGGTCAATTTCATCTTTTTGCCATTCATACCATAGAAAGAAGCCTGAAATTGCTTGGTTCCCTTCTTAAAGACACCATCAATTGTCCAGTATTCTTCTGGTTGGAAGGCATTGATTTCATTTTCACGGTCAATGATGAGCTTAAGGGCAACAGACTGCACGCGTCCTGCTGATAAGCCCTTCTTGACCTTTTTCCACAAAATAGGCGAAATCGAATACCCTACCAAGCGGTCTAAGACTCGACGAGCTTGTTGGGCGTCGACCAAGTCCATATCAATCTTACGAGGTTCTTTAAAGGCATTTTTTACTGCGTCTTTGGTAATTTCATTAAAGACTACACGGTTGGCATCATTCTCATCCAAGTTGAGAATGTGAGCCAAATGCCAGGAAATTGCTTCTCCTTCACGGTCCGGGTCACTTGCCAGAAAGACTTTATTGGCCTTTTTAGCTTCTTTTTTTAAGTCATTGATGAGAGAACCTTTTCCTCGGATATTGATATACTGTGGTTCATAGTTATTTTCAATGTCGACTGACATACTGGATTTTTTCAAATCACGGATATGCCCGACACTGGCTAGAACCTTGTAGTTTCTGCCTAGGTATTTCTCAATCGTTTTCGCTTTAGCAGGCGACTCCACGATGACTAGATTTTTCTTAACTGTTGATTTTTTCTTCTTTGTTGCCGTAGCCACACTATCACACCTTTTCAAAGTAATAAACTTTATAAAGTGTAAACCATTTTTCTATAGCTGTCAAGACCTAAGTCCTATATATAGAAGAAAAGTTTATCTGTGTGAACAAATTTCTCCTTAAAATTCAAACTCAGCCAGCACATCTTGACCACTGGAAATCAGCTTTGCCCCCTCTTGGATCAGGTGGTGACAGCCATCTGAATGGCCATCTAAAATGTTTCCCGGAATGGCAAAGACATCACGCCCTTCTTCCATAGCTCGCTCACAGGTGATGAGACTACCAGAACGCATCCTTGCCTCTGCTACAATCACACCACGGCAAAGGCCAGCAATGATACGATTACGAGCTGGAAAGTGAAATTTCAAGGGTTCCTCACCAGGTCCGTACTCGCTAAGTACCAAATGGTGATTACCAATGTGTTCCTGCAGACGTTTATTGGCTCGGGGATAGAAAACATCCAATCCTGTTCCAATGACAGCAATTGTTCTTCCTCCATTCTGGAGTGCAGCCATATGGGCAGCCGTATCAATCCCTTTGGCTAAACCACTGACCACGATTAACTCGTTTTCCAAACCTTGAATGACTCTCTGAACCGACTTTGCTCCCTGACTAGAACATGAACGACTCCCTACAACAGCAACCTTTGGAAATTTCAATAAGTCTAGATTTCCTTTATAAAACAAGAGCGCTGGAGCATCATAAATCTCACTCAGATCCCAAGGATAACAGTCATCAAGAATCGAGAAGGATGGAAATTTTTGGAACTCCTTCTCCAACTGTGCATCATCTATCTGGAAATAGCGTTCCATAAAGACAGCAGGATTACGGCATCCAGATATTTCTGCAATATCACCTAGCAAGAGCTCCTGATCTAAAGTCTCGTCGTATTCAAGAACAGTTAAAATTTGTTGATTGGTCAGCCCAGCTTTTCTCAATTTATAAATCTCATAGTTTGTAATCTTCATATACAACTCCATTTCTTTTTCTACTCATCTATCTATTCGTAAAAAAAATAAAAAGAAGACCAAGAATCTTCTTTTTTTCATTTATTCAGATTTAGTAGTTGACCAGCTACTTTCAACCATCGGTAAGATTGTTTTTAAAGTTTCCCCATCCCCTTCAAGTGAAACATAGCGGATTTTACCATCATTTGATCGGAAAACCCAGGTAACGAGGTATTTCCCTGACTTAGCAATTGCATTGACAACATAGGCTTCATAGCCTCCAATGGTCGATTTGGAGCCCCAAACCTTACTGAAATCAGAGCTTTGTTCCTTGGAAGTTAAAATACTAGATGAGACAGTCACAACATCCAGTTTAGCATACTCTTCTTCGCTGATATTAAACTGCTCAGCCTTAAAGGTATTCAGCGTAACAATGTTGATATCTGTTCCATCACTATACTGTATATCATTTCCACCTTCTACTTCATGGAATCGAACCCATGATTTGGGTACCTTGACAAAACCATACTCATTCGAGCCGATGATTTGCGTCTCTTCCTTTTTCGCTTCAGAAACAGCAGAACTAGAACTACTTGTTTCCTGACTGCTAGAAGAACTAACAACTGCAGTCGAACTTTCTTCGGTTGCTGTTTGCGAATTATTGGAGCATGAAGCTAGAAAAACACTAGCAGTAACTACAGTACCTAAAATTAATAATTTTTTCATCCTACCACCTTTCCATCTGCATTATAAGAAAAATAAGGACTTCTGTCAAATTCTAACCTAATCGATTCTGTTAGTTTCCGATTTTATAGCTCACATTTAAAGCAAAAACTCTTGAAAAATCTTCAAGAGTTTTATTTTCTATTTCTATTCTTCATCCATACTTAAGACGCTAAGGAAGGCTTCTTGTGGTACTTCTACTGATCCGATAGCTTTCATGCGTTTCTTACCAGCTTTTTGTTTTTCAAGGAGTTTGCGTTTACGAGAAACGTCACCACCATAACATTTGGCAAGTACGTTCTTACGAAGAGCCTTGATATCTGTACGAGCCACAATTTTGTGTCCAATAGCTGCTTGAATCGGCACCTCAAATTGTTGACGAGGGATGATTTTCTTGAGCTTATCCACGATGAGTTTCCCACGTTCGTAGGCAAAATCCTTGTGAACGATAAAGCTAAGGGCGTCCACCTTGTCTCCATTGAGAAGGATATCCATTTTGACCAGTTTAGATGGGCGGTACTCTGACAATTCGTAGTCAAAGCTTGCATAACCACGCGTCGAAGACTTAAGCTTATCAAAGAAGTCAAAGACAATTTCAGCAAGCGGAATTTGATAGATAACATTCACACGATTATCATCAATATAGTCCATGGTCACAAAATCCCCACGCTTGCGCTGAGCCAGTTCCATCACTGCTCCGACAAACTCCTGCGGCACCATGATTTGCGCCTTGACATACGGTTCTTCAATAGTCGCAATCTTGGTTGGATCTGGGAATTCAGAGGGGTTAGACACATCCATAGATTCACCGTCAGTTTGGTTAACCTTGTAAATAACAGATGGAGCTGTCATGATGAGGTCAATATTGAACTCACGTTCTAAACGCTCTTGGATAACATCCATATGGAGAAGTCCAAGGAATCCACAACGGAAACCGAATCCAAGCGCCTGCGATGTTTCTGGTTCAAACTGAAGGCTGGCATCGTTGAGTTGCAATTTTTCAAGAGCTTCACGAAGGTCATTGTACTTGTTTGACTCAATTGGATAAAGTCCTGCAAAGACCATAGGATTCATCTGCTTGTAGCCATGTAATGGCTCTTCCGCAGGATTGGTTGCCAAGGTAACTGTATCACCCACACGAGTGTCTTGAACCGTCTTGATGGAAGCCGCAATATAACCAACATCACCAGTCGCAAGGAAATCACGACCAACTGCTTTCGGTGTAAAAATACCAACTTCCGTCACATCAAAGGTCTTGCCATTGCTCATGAGCTGAATCTTATCGCCAGGTTTAACCACTCCGTCCATAACACGCACTTGGAGGATAACCCCACGATAAGCATCATAAACTGAGTCAAAAATTAAGGCTTTTAATGGAGCTGAAACATCACCAGTTGGAGCTGGCACTTTTTCAACGATCTGCTCAAGAATCTCTTCAATACCAATACCAGCTTTGGCTGAAGCCAGGACCGCTTCGCTGGCATCTAGTCCAATGACATCCTCAATCTCTGTACGCACACGCTCTGGATCAGCTGCTGGAAGGTCAATCTTGTTAATGACTGGCAGAATTTCCAAATCATTGTCCAAGGCTAGATAAACGTTAGCAAGAGTTTGAGCTTCAATCCCTTGAGCCGCATCAACCACCAAAATCGCTCCTTCACAGGCAGCTAGCGAACGCGACACTTCATAGGTAAAGTCCACGTGTCCTGGCGTGTCAATCAAGTGGAAAATATAGGTCTCGCCATCTTTAGCAGTGTAATTGAGCTCAATGGCATTGAGTTTAATGGTAATCCCACGTTCACGCTCAAGATCCATACTATCCAGAAGTTGGGCTTGCATTTCACGACTAGAAACCGTCTCCGTCTTTTCCAAAATGCGGTCTGCTAGCGTTGATTTCCCGTGGTCAATATGGGCGATAATAGAGAAGTTTCGAATCTTCTCCTGTCGTTTCTTCAATTCTTCTAAGTTCATGATGCTCTTCCTTTCAGGGTATCTATTAATTATAAATTGTTTTTAACATTTTGACAAGACCATACCCTGCTAGGAGTACTAATCTTCGGCAATAAAGCCATCATTTTCTATAAAGTAGTGTTCAGTCATTCCTTGGTCTGTAAAGATGATTCCATGAAGGACACCACCATAGACAGCTCCTCCATCCATGCCAATCTTGCCATCCTCTGTTATCCAAAGCTCAGCAGTACCTCGGTCTTGCTTTAGCAAACCATAAACTGGTGTATGCCCAAAGACAATGGTTTTCCCGGTATGATTTTCAGCTTCGTGGAATGGTTTTCTGAGCCAGACTTTTTTATAATCTGTAGTTTCATGCCAATCATCCAAGGTCAAGTCAATACCCGCATGAACAAAGATATACTTGTCTGTCTCTACTACAAATGGCATTTGACGAATAAATTCGACCAAGTCTGCTGCTTCAGTCGCAACCCGTTTGGCATCTTCTACGCCATCAACTGGTGCATCCAAGGGACGACCTAAAATAGAGTTAATGGTTGTATCTCCACCATTGCGGCGATAATGGTCATAGCTTTCTTCTGGATTATCGAGCCAAGTCAGAAACATATACTCATGGTTTCCTGATAGACAGATAGCTCCATGATTGTCGACCAATTCTTTGACCATTTCTAGAACACGGCGACTGTCTTCACCACGGTCAATCAAATCCCCTAGAAAGAGCAGCTGAGTTTGACCATCCCAGGTTTTGAGCAGATCTTCTAGCATACCTGCCTTTCCGTGAACATCTCCAATTACATAATAGTCTGTCATTTATTTCATCCTCGTTTGCAATAATTCTCTGGCTTGAGTAAGGGCAGCTTCTGTTACATTTTCCCCAGCCAACATTTTAGCTACTTCCTCTACTCGCTCTTCTAAAGTCAAGAGACGAACCGTCGACACCGTAGAGTGCTCATCACTAATCTTCTCAATAAAGAATTGATAATCCGCGATGGCAATCACTTGTGGAAGGTGAGAGATAGCAAGAACCTGACCATGCTGGCCAATCTTATGAATCTTTTGAGCAATGGCTTGGGCCACACGACCTGAAACTCCCGTATCCACCTCATCAAAGACAATACTAGTCTTGCCTTCCTTCCGAGAAAAGGCTGACTTGATAGCCAACATGAGACGGGATAATTCCCCACCAGATGCAACTTTGACCAAAGGCTTAAAGTCCTCACCTGGGTTGGTGGAAATGTAAAACTCGACCGTTTCATTTCCTTCACGACTAAATTTGCCCTTACTAAAGCGAACCTGGAACTGTGCCTTCTCCATATAGAGATCCTGAAGTTCTTGTTTAATCTCAGCCTCAAGCTGCTGGGCCAAGTCATGACGAGCAGATGCAAGTTGCCCTGCCAAATCAACAAGATTAATTTCCAATTTCTTTAGCTCTGCTTCCATGTCTTCAGAAGAAAGGTTATTTCCTGTCAAGAGATTGTACTCATCCGTAATCTTAGCAAAATAAAGCAAAACATCGTCTACAGTCCCACCGTACTTGCGAGTAATAGTATTCAGAAGGTCTAAGCGATTTTCAACCTGCATGAGGCGAATGCCATCAAAATCCAAATCCTCAATAATATCTTCCAAACGCTTGCTAATATCTTCTAAAACATAGTAGGTTTCTGATAGAGAACTTGAAATTTCACGGTATTCAGGGTCATATTCTTCGACACTTTCCATGTCATTCATTGCTGAACGGACATTAGCAAGACTGGAGAATTCCTCATTGTCCAACATGCCATAAGCATTAGTTAGCGTATCCGCAATATTTTTATGATTGAGAAGCTTATCTCGTTCTTGGTTGAGAGCCAAGTCTTCACCAGCCTGCAAGTTTGCCGCCTCAATCTCTGCCATTTGAAATTCCAACATCTCAATACGAGCCTTGTGTTCCTGCTGATTTTTCTTGGCTTCCAGAACTTGTTTACGCATTTTGCGATAGGCATCAAAGCTCGTCTGATAGGTCTCCTTCAAGTCCAAGAAAGCAGCATCACCAAACTCATCCAACATCTGGATGTGCAGTTGAGGACGCATTAACTCTTCTTGGTCATGCTGACCATGGATATCCACAAGGTGTTGCCCAATAGCACGCAAGACAGAAAGATTGACCATCTGGCCATTCACGCGACTAACACTACGACCATTTTGCAGAATTTCCCGGCGGATGATAATCTCATCACCCATTTCCAAACCTTGCTCTTCAAAAATTTCCTGTAAAAGGCGACTATTTTCAACCGAAAAAAGCCCCTCAATCTCTGCCTTTGGCGCACCGTGACGAATAACGTCTGTTGTTGCACGAGCCCCCAACATAAGATTCATAGCGTCAATAATGATAGACTTTCCGGCACCCGTTTCCCCAGTCAAAACAGTCATACCCTTTTCAAAATTGAGGGAAATCGCCTCAATAATGGCAAAGTTTTTTATCGAAATTTCAAGTAACATACCGACCTACCATTTTTTGACTTGTTCAACAATTTCTTCAGCCGCCTCTGCTGTTCTAGCTACAATTAAGATAGAATCATCATCAGCTAGACAGCTAAAAATCTGTTCAGAGAATGCCTCAACCAACTGACTCTTCACAAAAATAGTATTTCCAGGAATGACAGCAAGGTTGATCATATTTCCCATTAACTCAGAACTCACAATGTTGTCCTCAGCCAACTGCAAACTTTTGACGACAGATTTTGGCAACTCATAGATATAGGTGTTGTTCTTCAAAGGAATTTTAACAATCCCAAGCTCCTTGATGTCCCTTGAGACAGTGGCTTGCGTAGCAGAAATACCTGCTTCCTTCAAATGCTCAACGATTTCTTCCTGAGTCCCGATTTGATAATCCGTAACAAATCTTCTAATTTTTTCAAGTCTCTCTTTTTTATTCATCTTTAAATTCTCTATGTGCTCTCTCTACAACTTTTTCTATTTCAGGGGCAACTTGGTTACTTGCTCCCTCTTCCTTTTTCAAATATACCAGAAATTCGATGTTTCCATGTCCACCTTGGATTGGTGAATAGTCTAATCCAAGCACTGAAAATCCTTCCTCTACTGCCATAGCAGTGACAGATTCAAGGACAGTTTGATGAACCTTGGCATCTCGAATGATTCCATTCTTTCCAATCTGCTCACGACCTGCTTCAAACTGGGGTTTAACCAGAGCCACCACCTGCCCTTGATCAGCCAAGACACGATGCAAAGCAGGCAAAATCAGACTGAGGGAAATGAAACTCACATCAATACTGGCAAAGCTTGGTTCCTGCTCAAAATCAGTCTTTTCAGCATAACGAAAATTAAACTGCTCCATGCTGACAACTCGTGGGTCTTGGCGCAATTTCCAAGCCAACTGATTGGTACCAACATCGACTGCAAAGACCAACTCAGCACCATTTTGCAACATGACATCAGTAAATCCTCCAGTGGAAGCCCCAATATCAATCGTGGTTGCTCCATCCACTGATAAATCAAAGACCTGCAAGGCCTTCTCTAGTTTTAGACCACCTCTACTGACATACTTGAGTTTTTCACCCTTGAGTTTTAGTTCAGTATCATCTGGGATTTTTTCTCCTGGTTTGTCAAAGCGTTCTCCATTCAGGACAGCTACAACAAGCCCAGCCATGACACCGCGCTTGGCCTGTTCTCGCGTTTCAAACAAGCCCTGTTTATAAGCTAGTACATCCACTCTTTCCTTAGCCATTGATTCTCAAACTTTCTACTATTTTCACAATCGGCGCTGTTTCAAAGCTGACTTGCTGGGCGATTTCTTCTAATTTAGCCTCGGCTTGATCCAAGGTTTGGTTGCAAAAGGAAATGGCCTCTTCCAAGCCCAACAAGGCTGGGTAGGTTGATTTTTCAGCTTGTAAATCCTTTTGCGGAGTCTTGCCGATTTCCTCAAAACTAGCTGTCACATCCAGCACATCATCTCGAACTTGAAAGGCCAGCCCAATCAATTCACCAACCGTTTTCAGTTTTGCTTGGATTTCTGGTGCTAATTCAGCTATAATAGCAGCCGCTTGGAATGGATAGGCTAGCAATTTTCCAGTTTTATTGGCATGAATGGTCTGGAGTTCTTCCAAGGACAAATGCTGGTGTTCGCCTTCCATATCTAAAACCTGACCTGCCACCATGCCTAGACTACCTGAAGCAAGGGATAAGTTGGCAATCAAGTTCACCTTGATCTGACTTGGCAAATCTGCCTGCGCTATCAAGGAATAGGGATCTAGGAATAAGGCATCTCCAGCCAATATTGCCATCGCTTCGCCAAATTTCTTGTGATTGGTTAAACGCCCCCGACGATAATCATCATCATCCATGGCTGGAAGATCATCGTGAATCAAGCTCCCTGTATGAATCATTTCCAAGGCCGCAGCCACCTGCGCGTGTGCTGGTTTAATAGCGACTTGCAAGGCTTCCAGAACCTCTAACAAGAGAAAAGGCCGAATACGCTTGCCCCCAGCATGAATGGAATAGAGAACGGACTCTCGAAGACTAGAAGCAAACTGCTGGTCTCCATAAAAATCTTCCAAAGCAGACTCGACAAGAGCTAATTTTTCTTGCTTCTTCATTCAAAATCACTTTCTGTTCCGTCTTCTTGCATGACCTTAACCAAGGTCTTTTCAGCCTTGTCCAGCGTCGCTTGGAGCTCTTTTGACAAGACCATGCCCTTTTGAAAGGCCGCAATCGCATCTTCCAAAGCAATTTCACCATTTTCCAAACTTTGGACAATGGTCTCTAGTTCTGCTAGATTTTCCTCAAATTTCTTTTGTTTTGACATCTTTAACCTCTAATTCTACTTGACCATCTCGCATCAAAAGCGTCACTTGGTCTTTTTTATTCAACATCTCAACAGAATCGACTACTGACTCTTCTTTTTTGACAATAGCATAACCACGCGCCACTATTCGACTGGTATCCAACATCAGTAGAGCTTCTGAAAGTCTCTTGACTTCAGCAACCTTGGCATCATAAACTAGCGCCATTTGGCTGCGTAGGAGCTTGTCCAACTGACCTAGACGGTCTTGATAACGCTGGATTTTGGTAACAGGTGATAATTGGACTAGTTGATGCGTTCTTGCTTGGACTAGCTGTTTATTATCAGAAATCCGTGTTCGCAAACTTTGTTTTAATCGCAGTTGCAGTTGATCTAACCGTTGTAAATAACCATCATACAAACGCTCTGGCTGTCTAAAGATGACTGACTGACTGCATTTTTTCAGAGCTTCTTTTTTTCTTGACAGGACATTCTGAACTGCTGTTGCCATCCGCTTTTCCTGATTTTGCAAATGGGTTAACACATCCAACTTAGTCACAGGCGTAGCCAGTTCAGCTGCAGCTGTTGGCGTTGCAGCACGGCGATCTGCCACAAAATCCGCCAAGGTCACATCTGTTTCATGCCCAACACTAGAAATAACTGGCAAACGGGATTCAAAAATAGCCCGTACCACGATCTCTTCGTTAAAAGCCCAGAGATCCTCAATGGAACCCCCACCACGACCAATGATGAGAACATCTAGGTCCTCACGTTGATTGGCACGCGCAATATTTCGAGCAATTTCCTCCGCTGCTCCATCACCTTGTACCTTGGTCGGATAGAGAAGGATATCAACACCAGGAAAACGTCTGCTGACGGTCGTGATGATATCTCGAATAACAGCTCCACTGCGACTGGTTACCACACCGATTCGCTTAGCAAACTGGGGAAGAGGTTGCTTGAATCTCTCTTGAAATAGACCTTCTTCCGTTAGTTTTTTCTTGAGTTGTTCAAACTGAATCGCAAGCGCCCCAACCCCATCAGGCTCAGCTTTTTCAATGATGATAGAGTAGCTACCGCTTGGTTCATAGACCTGCACACGCCCAATTACATTGATCTTCATTCCTTCTTCCAGGTCGAAACCTAATTTCTGATAGATCCCTGACCAGATGGTCGCTTGAATAACTGCATGGTCATCCTTTAGGGAGAAATATTGGTGAGTAGGTCGTTTACGAAAGTTGGAAACTTGACCAGTTAAATAGACCCGTTCCAAGTAAGGGTCTTTATCGAATTTCATTTTCAGATACTTGGTCAAAGTTGTTACCGATAAATACTTTTCCATCTCCACCTACTATTCATTTTCTTGCTTTTCCATGGGTATTATTATACCAAAAAGATGATTAAAAATCTCCTTTTGCATACTGAAACCAAAGGAAAAATAGAAAAGGAGGCTAGGCCTCCTCATCTGATTATTTGCTGTTTCGTGCTTCTTCCAAAATCTTTGCAATCTTGGTCGTCAAAAGGTCGATAGCAACGGTATTGCTGACACCTTCAGGAATGACGATATCAGCATATCGTTTGGTCGGCTCGATAAACTGATGGTACATGGGTTTGACCACACCCAGATATTGGTCAATAACGCTATCAAGGCTTCGGCCACGCTCCTCCATATCACGCTTGATACGGCGAATAATACGCACATCATCATCTGTATCCACAAAAATCTTGATATCCATCAAATCGCGCAGACGCTTGTCCTCCAAGACCAAAATCCCCTCAACGATAAAGACATCCTGAGGCTCCTGACGATAGGTCTTGCTACTCCGTGTATGCGCTGTATAGTCATAAGTTGGAATGTCCACTGGGCGCCCTGCCAACAATTCCTTAATCTGCTCGATCATTAAGTCTGTATCAAAGGCAAAAGGGTGGTCGTAGTTGGTTTTGACACGTTCTTCAAAAGTCAAATGAGACTGATCCTTGTAGTAAGAATCATGCTCAATCATGGAAATCTTTTCATCAGGGAAATGCGATAAAATGGCTCTTGAAACACTAGTTTTTCCTCCACCAGAACCACCTGTCACTCCGATAATGATTGGTCTATTTTGCATGCTATCCTCCGTTTTTTTATCCGACGTCTATTTTATCACATTTTTTACAAAATTTATAGTCTGATTTTGGATAGATTATGGATAACAATTCTAATACTTTCACTCCAGTTAGACTAGCCGAAAACCTTCCTTGGTTTGTAGAGATTGCCTCTTTTTTCTAAAATGGCTAGCAATTTATCCCCCTCAAAGGCAGCCAATTCTTGGTCTGTTTGGTCTAACTCAATAAAACGACCAAATCGCACTTCTGTAGCCTCTTCTGGACTTAGGAAAACTTTAACAAGATCCCCCGTACCAATCTCTAGAGGATGGAGAAAGTCCAGTTGACCAGCCTCCACTTTTGCAGCAATTTCATTCAAAGTCAAGGCATCTTCTAACTGTAAACCTGCTGCACTCGTCCGAGTCAAATGGGACATATGGGCCGCATAACCCAGCTTCTCTCCCAAATCAACTGACAAGGTACGGATATAAGTCCCCTTACTACATTTCACACGAAATGTAAAACGTGCGAGGTGATCCTCATAAGAAATCGGACTAGTCCGCTCAAATTGATAAATAGCCACCTGACGTTCTGGACGCTCCACTTCCTGACCAGCACGCGCATACTCATAGAGCTTGCGACCATTGACCTTGACAGCCGAGTACATCGGTGGAATCTGAGTGATAGGCCCAGTCAGACTAGCAATCGCTTCATCGACAATGGTTTCATCCAAGAGCGACAAAACAGGAGTCTCTGCGACCACTTCTCCACTAGCATCCTCGGTCGTTGTTGAATAACCTAGAGTGATTTCCCCCTCATAGACCTTGCCCTCGTCCTGCATAAACTCGACCATGCGTGTCGCCTTACCAACCGCAATGGGCAAAACACCCACCACATCCGGATCCAAGGTCCCACCATGACCGATTTTCTTTGTCCCCAAAATCTTACGCAGCTTAAAAACCGCATCATGCGAAGTCATCCCCGCTTCTTTTTTTAAGTTGATAATACCGTTCATGTGTTGCTTTCTGATTTCATTCATGAAATATCTTCTTCAAGAATTGTAATGTAATTATCTTTTGTAACAAAAGATAATGTGGCTAATCTTCTTGCTTGGTTCATAACTATCCTATCAAATACATTTCTTACAAATCGCCCATTTGCATTTTTATTTTCAGGATTGTTACTATGTAATTCTAAATATTTTTTTAATGTTTCTTTTGCAGAATCATGCAAAATGTATTCTTCATTTTTACAATGTGAAAGAAAAATGTCAAACATTTGGTCCACAGTATAATCTTCAAACGTAATAAAATAATTAAATCTTGATTTTAACCCAGGATTAGATTCAAAAAATTTTTTCATCAATTCATCATATCCAGCAACAATAACCACCAAATCATCACGATAGTCTTCTAATGCTTTAGTTAACTCAGTTAAACACTCTCGACCATAACTATCACTTTTATCGTTTTCAGTAATACTATATGCCTCATCAATAAACAATACACCACCTTTGGATTTTTGTATCAATCTCTTAACTTTCGAAGCCGTTTGTCCTTGATATTCTGCTATTAAGTCTGTTCTACTTGCCTCAATAAAGTGGCCTTTACTTAATATTCCTAATGACCGGTACATATTCCCAACGATTCTAGCCACAGTAGTTTTACCAGTACCTGGATTACCTAAAAACGCCATATGCATCGTTCTATTTGTTTTTTTAAGACCGATTTTTTCTCTACTTTGCTGAACTTTATTAAATGCGACTAGATTTTCAATCTCTTTCTTCACATTTTCTAAACCTATCAAGGAGTTTAATTCATCGGACAGCTCATCAAATGATTTGGTATTGATTTCTTTTAAAATAGCGTACTCACTATCTATAAATCTAGAACCAAGATATTTATACAGTAACTCTAAAACCGTTGACTGTCTTTCTTTAATTTTAGGAAATTTATCATTATTTGACAAATTACCTAAACGCTTTATTAAGTCTAATTCTGAATGCTTCTTATTATCAACAATTTCTTGAATGACAGTCTCAAATTCATAAGAATTATTTGTTAAGTCATCAAGCTTTTTCACTTCTGATTTTAACAATTTTAAATAAGTTTCACTAATCATCTACATCCCTTTAAACAATAGAAATAATACTATTAAAACAACGGCCACTCCAAGAGTATAGAATCCTTTTTTTAGAAAAACAATCTCCTCTTGCTTTTCTTCTAATTTTGTTTCAAGACCTTCAACAACTAACTTTAGATTATTTCCCTCTGTTATTGATTTATTATTGATTTCATCAAGGTAATTTTTTAAATTATTTTGTGAATTATTCACTTGTACTTGTAAATCTTTAAAACTATTTTCTAGTGTTTCTAAATCTTCTAACCTATCATGATGTTTCTTTAAAACATCAATTAAATCTTTGTTTTGTTTAATAACATCATTTAATAAGTTTTTATTATTTTCTTGATAGGATTTAGACTCCTCTAACCCTTGTAAAGCAGTAATATTAGCTTTTCTTGCAACCATTAAAGAGTCTGAAATTCTTTTAATATAGTCATCATCTAATAACTGAAAAGTTTCGTAAATTGTATTAAATTCTTGAATAATCTTTTTAATATGCTTGTTTTGTTCAATCATTCTATTTTGAACAGCATCCGTGAGTGCGTTTAAATCCTTACCTTTAACATCATATTCCGTACCAATAAATCCTAACATAAGTTCGTCTTGTGGAACGGTTGGTAAATCTGACTGTTCTGGAATCTCTTCACTAAAAGCTTTTAACGCTTCTTTTTTCTCATTAAATTTTTCAGATATTGCTAAGACCTGAATCTCTAATTCTTCTGACATAACATTCTCCTATAATAAATCGTTTAATGCATTTTGCATTTCTTCAAGTTCACTTTGCTTTTCATCAAAGTACATTTCGTTAGCTAATAATCGCTGTTTGAAATCAATTTTTGAATTAGAAAACTCCTCTTGAACATTACCAAGAAGTTCTCTTAGTTTTTGATGGTTCTTGGCCATCTTACTGAATATATCATTTCTTTTAATAGCAACATTCTGCTCAGCAACAAAAATTTGAACATCCTGAATTCTTAGCAATTCGTTCTTCTTATCAGCTTGTTGTTTTTGATTTTCCTCAATTAATTTTTTTGAAATAAATTGATCAAGTCCGTTAATGATTATCGCTCCTAAGATTCCAGTTAGTAAACTTGCTAAGAACATCCCTAAAATATTAGCAATTGTTCCTAGAAGTTTTATTTCAAAAGTCATACCTGGTATCTTATTTAAGAACTGTTCAAAATATTCACCTAAAAACAGCGCTCCTACAGCAACTAAACCAGAAGTAATAATTTTTGAAATGTGAGCTATCTTAATTGCCGTGGAATGTGTCTGATTTTCTGGGTTTGATAAATAAGAAATACTTTCTCTGATAGAACCAAATAATTGTTTAATCAAGTTTGGAAGTTTTTGTAATTTCTGGTTAAATGCGCCGATAATTTCTCCAACAATGCTTCCAACAAAACTATCTACACCTACTTTAATAAAATCTTTGATTTTGCCAAAAAATGAATGAAGTGCTTTTTTCATTTCATCCATAAATGTATCAAAAGATTGTTGTTTTGCTTTAAAATACCTCACTAAAGCATTCATTATTTCCTTTAGCATTCCAAATAGAGCTGCAACAAACATAGCTTTTATAGCATCTTTACCTGCTTTTTTGGCAATTCTAACAGATGCTTTCTTTGAAATATCCTTATTAATAGCTTTCTTTGCTCTTTTCTCAGCCTTAAGCATCTTCTTTGAATCAGCTGCTAATTTATCATTTAATCTTTTATTATTTTCAGCTTTAAGATTTCGCTTTTCGGCATCTGAGATATTCATCTTATCAATTTTCTCATTGGCTCTTTGAACTTGATTCCTAAGTTCTTTTTCCCTCAGTTCTCTATTCTTTATATATTCACTATTGGATTTTGCTCCTTTACTTTTATTAAGTGATTCGTTTGTTGCAGCAAAATTTTCTGATTTATTTGCTAAATCAACAGTCTCTATATCAGCAATTTTCCTCCATGGATTTTCAAAAATCTGTTTTCTTGGTATGACGTGATCCAGATTAGCTTTTTCATTAATTTTAATTGTTTTTCCAGTATATTCATCCTTTAAATTTCCATTTTTTTGCTTTTCTTTCATAGCACTATTTGCATAAGTATACCTTTTATCTTTCATTATTTTAGCACCCTCTTCTTTTGTATAACCATTAGGATGCTTATCATTATACTGTTTAAGGAGTGTGTCGCTTGTCATATCTAAACCAATCTGATTCGCAAATTGATTCCATATTTCATCTAAAATAACATCCCCTAATTTATCCGGTGAACTAATTTCTTTGCATTCTAGTTCTAATTTTTCAAGATTAGAAAACTCCATTGTAAATTGCTCTTCCAATAGTTCTTCTAATTCATCATAATTTAAATTTTCAGACTCATATACTTCTTCAGTATTCAATACTAATAATTCATTTTCCACTGCTTTCTCACTCCCCCTTCAGTGCTTCAAATTTCGCTTTCATGGTTGGATTTTTACGAGTCAATTTTTTGACCGAAACATCTTCAAGCTTGTTGTTAGCTAAGCGGAGTTGGTTTTCGGATGTGGTTAGGAATTTCTTGACCTCTTCCATCCGTTTGATGGCCTTGTCGATTTCATCGATAGCTTTTCCAAAGTTGGTCGAAGCAGAGTTGTAGTTTTTGGCAAAAGCTACTTTGAAGGCATCCAAGTCTTCTTCAAAATGCGTAATATCGATATTCTGCTCCCGAACCAAGGCCAACTCCTGTTTGTATTTAAGAGAATTAAGCGCCGCATTGCGCAAGAGACCAATCAACTGGATAAAGAACTGGGGACGGACGACATACATCTTTTCATATTCGTGGCTGACATCCACGATACCGGTGTTGAAGTAGTCATTATCCGCCTCAAGCATAGTCACTAAAACCGCATACTCGCAGTTCTTTTCCCGACGGTCTTTATCCAACTCCTTGTAGAAGTCCGAATTCTTGTGCTTCTTCTCTGTTCCGTCCGCTTCATTTTTCATTTCAAACATGATGGAAATGATTTCCACTCCATTTTCATCACATTCACGGAAGATAAAGTCGCCTTTAGACCCACGCGCAGAGAGCTTGTTATCCTTCTCAAAGTAGGCATTTGGAAAGGCAAAACTACGGACCTTGTTAAACTCACTCTCTGCATAGTGTTCTAGACTTTCCCCGATAGCTTTTGTAGATTGTTGAGCCTTGAAATTCTTGTAAAATTCTACCTGTTCACTGGCCGCCTTGAGCTGGGCTTCATAGTTTTGTTTAACAGAAGCCAAAGACAACTCATTTTCCTTTTCTTGCAAGAGGAGCTGATTTTTAACTTGATCCCGTTCTTTTTCTAGGTCAGAAAGAGTCTTTTGTAGCTGATTTTCATGTTCCAAGCGCAGGGTAGCCAATTGGTTTTCCAAGGTCTGTACTTCCTTATCCTTTGCCAATAAAGCCTCATGACTTGTTTGTTCAACCTCTTTCCTAGCCAGCTCTTTCTCTGTATCAAAGTTTTGGATTTGACTCTGTAATTGCGCAATTTCTTGGTCTTTTTGAGCTAGTTTAGACTGTTGCTCATTCATAGCCTTCTGCTCAGCTAGGGCAAGCTCTTGCTTCATGCGATCGTGTAATTCCTTATCAAACTCAGCTGTTCTCACTTGAGATAAAAGTTCAGCATACTGGCTCTCATTTACTGTAAAGACTTCCCCACAGTTGGGGCATTTGATTTCGTTCATAACTTTCCTCTTTCTAGACTTCTGTAACCATTATATCATGCCTGAGGGAAAATCAAAAACAGTGAGTCGAAACCCACTGTTTATATCTTTTACTTTAAATTTTTTCCAAGGCTAAGCGCAAATCTTCAATCAAATCCTCTACATTTTCAAGACCGATCGACAAGCGGATTTGGTTGGGTGTGATACCAGCTGCTTCTAGATCTTTTTCTGACAACTGACCGTGAGTGGTTGTCGCAGGATGGACCACAAGGGATTTGGCATCTGCTACGTTTGCAAGGTCAGAGAAGATTTCCAAATTATCAATCACCTTGCGAGCTTCTGCTTCTCCACCTTTGACATGGAAGGTAAAGATTGAACCAACACCTTTTGGCAAATATTTCTCAGCCAAGGCATGATAAGGACTGTCTGCAAGTTTTGGATAGTTGACTTTTTCAACCTTAGGATGGTTGACAAGGAAATCAACAATTTTCTCTGCATTTTGAACATGGCGTTCGACACGAAGAGAGAGAGTTTCAAGCCCTTGGAGCAAGAGAAAGGCATTAAATGGTGACAAGGCAGCACCTGTATCACGAAGCAATTGAACACGAACAGCGATAATAAAGGCTGCTGCCCCAACATCGCGAGTATAGCTCAAGTTATGGTAGCTAGGATCTTCCTCTACAAACTGCGGAAATTTCCCTGAAGCTTCCCAGTCAAAACGACCACTGTCCACGATAACACCACCAATAGTCGTACCATGTCCACCGATAAACTTAGTCGCTGAGTGGACTGAAATATCGACACCGTGAGAGAAAACGTTAATCAAATATGGTGTGGCAAAAGTATTGTCCGAAACGAGAGGAATCTGGTGTTTATGCGCAATCTCAGCCAATTTTTCCAAGTCAGGAATGTTAATCAAGGGATTCCCTAAGGTTTCAATCAAGACAAGTTTGGTATTGTCACCGATAGCTGCTTCTACTTCCTCCAAATTATCCACATCCACAAAGGTAGTTGTGATCCCATAACGAGGAAGGGTTTCCTTCAAGAGGTTGAAGGTCCCACCGTAAATAGTTGACGCAGCCACCACATGGTCACCTGCGTGAGCAAGCGCCAAAATAGTGTAGGTTACAGCAGCCATACCTGATGCTGTCGCTAGTGCCCCAACACCACCTTCAAGAGCAGCTATTCTTTCTTCAAATGCCGCTGTTGTAGGGTTGGTAATACGAGTATAAATGTTCCCTGGTTTTCTCAAGGCAAACAAATCGGCACCTTCTTGCGTGTCATCAAAAACGAAGGATGTTGTTTGATAAATCGGTACTGCACGAGACTTAGTTGCTGGATCAACTACTTGCCCAGCATGTAATTGTAGAGTTTCAAATTTAAAATCACGAGTCATAAGACGACCTCCAAATAGCTTCATTAGGGATATTGTATCATCTTGGGCTAGTCTTTTCCAATACCGTTTTTCTATATTTTGATATAAGGAACAACTATGACTAGTCTTACGTCTCAAACAAAAAAGCACGATTCACTCGTGCTCATTTCTTTAATCGACATAAGTATCTTCGTTTTTATTGAGGAAGGCGTATGGTAAGCCCATCAAGAGACCTCCTCCGATAAAGTTCCCGATAAAGGTTACACCCCAGTGACGAAGAATATTAGGTATGTCAAAGTTAGCAATTGAATCTGCTGCAACACTAAACTTAACAATCGCAAAAGAAGCAAAGTTCGCAGCAATGTGTTCGTTTGTTAAGAATACAAACATGTAAATTGCTGACAAAACAAGCCAAAGTTTGGCTCCACCGTCTTTCACCAAAACAAATGAAAGAATAGCAATGTTTACAAAGATATTGGCTAAAATACCTTCAAGCAAGACTAGCTCATTGGAACGGCCTAACTTCATCTCTACAACCCCTGAAATGAAGCTATCATGTGTTAGATTTGCATAGGCTGCCGAATGAGCAAAGCCCCAACCTGCTATCAAAGCTCCGATGAGATTGAAGAAGGTACAGTAAAGCAAAATCTCAGCTGTTTTTCTCCAAGAGATTTTTTTCAAGAAACTACCAGCTGTCAAAAACATCATATTTGAAGTTACCAGCTCAGCATTCAAGAAAACAATGTAGGCCAATCCCCAAGCAAAAACGAATGGGAAGAGGAAGCGACCACTGCCTGGTGCGATTTTATTTATCAAGTCAGCACCAACTGCACCTGCAGCCGTACTAAATGTCATAAAAGCACCTGCAAACATGGAACGAATCGCATACTTAAACTTGCTTTGGCTATAAAGACTTTCTTTCTTCTTGCAAGCAAATTCAATCTTTGAAATAAATTCTGAAGAGACCATAAAAAAACTCCTAAACTTTTATTTGTGATAATTATAACATAATTCTTGTTTTCTAGAAAGCGTTTTCCGTAAATTTCTAAAATATTTATCTTAAAAATCTTTATCCTAAGCCTTCTTATCCTTTTTCATAAGAACTATTTTGATTCTATTTTGTTAACATAAAAACCAGTGAAATAGCACTTCACTGGTTCATTCATTCTTAATAACGTTGTCTATACGGTTGATTAAAGGCCTTCAAAATATCCTCAGAAGTCTCAGAATAAGCTTTTGATTCTTTAAAGATTCCTTTGACGATTATACGCTCGGTCGCATTATAATCAACACAGGTAACCAAAGTAATCTCTTTTACGCCATCACGATCTTCGATTTCATCTACACGGTCTGGTGTAACACGTTTTACTTCTGTAATCTCATAAGTATAAACTTTATCCTTATCCGTCAGGTAAATTTTCATACCCGCTTTGGCATTGACCAAAGGTGAGAAGAGCATTTGACTGGCATTTTCAGCAGTAAAGATATGGTGACTGGCTAGAGAATAGTTCCCTTCTCCCATTTTTTGATCTGGTTTCATGGTCCCTGCTCCGTAGAACAAGTTTACATTATCCAACCCTTTGAAAATAGGGAGGTTAATCTCCACCTCAGGAATAGCGATACCTCCAATAACAGGAAGTTTCTGAGCATCCCATTGTGAAGCCAATACAGCTTCAGATGAAATAGACTTAACAGAGTCAAAATCAAAATTTCCCTCGGATTTTAGGTTTTCATCTATATTTTCCTTAGTGACTTGATTGACTTGGTATTTATTGGTATTCCATACCAAAAAGATATCGCGAATCTTTGAATTAAAAATCAAGGCTAAGGAAAGAAGAATTAAGAAACCCGCTAAAATATTGATAAATAGATTTCTGCGCTTATTTTTCTTACTCTTTTTATTTTTCGTTTTTTTATGAGACATTATGCTTCACCTTCTGTTTCAATTTCAGTCCCAACTTCTTCTTTTTCTGCCGCAGCAACCGTTGTAAAGGTTACAATCTTAGCATCCTGATCTAGACGCATCACCTTAACTCCCATAGTTGAGCGTCCCGTTTGTGAAATATTGGCAACATTTGTACGGATCATGACACCTGTATCTGTGATAATCATCAAGTCTTCATCTCCTTTAACAGTAAGGAGACCTGCCAGAGGACCATTCTTCTCAGCAACATTGGCAGTCTTCATCCCTTTACCACCACGGCCTTTAGTAGGATATTCAGTAGCAAGTGTACGTTTACCATATCCTTTTTCAGTGATGATAAGAACTTCGTCTTGGTTTGTAATCACGCTAGCACCAACTACTGTGTCACCCTCACGAAGATTGACTCCTCGGACACCTGTAGCGATACGGCTCATGCCACGAACAGCTGATTGATTAAAGCGAACAGCATAACCAAACTTGGTACCAATGATAATATCCGTATCTTCTTCTGTCAGCAAGACATTAATCAATTCGTCTTCATCCTTGAGATTCAAGGCTTTAAGTCCATTTTGACGAATATTAGCGAACTCTTTAACACTGGTTCTCTTCACAATACCGTGACGAGTTGTAAAGAAGAGATAGGCGTCATCACTACGTTCAGACTCAACGTTGATGATGGTCTGAATACTCTCACCTTCGTCCAACTTCAAAAGATTGACAACTGGCAAGCCCTTAGCGGTACGACCGTATTCAGGAATTTCATAACCTTTCAGTCGATATACGCGTCCTTTATTGGTAAAGAAGAGCAAATGATCATGGGTACTGGTTGAAACCAACTCACGCACAAAGTCATCATCCTTAACCCCCGTACCTTGAACTCCACGGCCACCACGTTTTTGAGCAGTAAACTCACCTTGGTCCAAACGTTTGATATAGCCCTTGTTAGATAGGGTAATCAAGACATCCGTTTCTTCAATCAAATCTTCATCTTCAAGAGTTAAGACTTCTCCGATCATCAACTCCGTACGACGCTTGTCACCAAACTTGCGTTTGACTTCGTCCAATTCCTCTTTGATGATTTGCGCCACGCGCTCAGGTTTGGCAAGAATATCAGCCAAATCTGCAATCAAGGCAATTAATTCATCATATTCAGACTGAATCTTATCACGTTCCAATCCTGTCAAACGACGAAGACGCATATCAAGGATAGCTTGACTTTGACGTTCAGAAAGCTTGAACTTGCTCATCAACTCAGCTTGCGCTTCCGCATCTGTTTCACTGGCACGAATGATACGAATCACTTCGTCGATATGGTCAAGTGCAATTAAAAGACCTTCTAAGATGTGCGCACGCGCTTCTGCTTTTTCCTTGTCAAAACGAGTACGGCGAACAACCACTTCTTTTTGGTGCTCGATATAAGCATCCAAAATTTGACGAAGGGACAAGATTTTTGGCACGCCATTTTGAATCGCCAACATGTTGAAACCAAAATTGGTTTGCATCTGGGTCATCTTGAAGAGGTTGTTAAGGATAACGTTGGCAGACGCGTCGCGTTTAACCTCGATTACAAAGCGAACGCCTTCACGGTTGGACTCATCACGTACGGCTGTAATGCCCTCAATTCGTTTTTCCTGAACCAAGCGAACAATATGCTCATGCACCTTGGTTTTATTAACCATATAAGGGAATTCCGTTACAACGATGCGCTCCCGACCCGTCTTAGTGGTTTCAATCTCTGTACGAGAACGAAGGACAATGGAACCTTTACCAGTCTCATAAGCCTTATGAATACCTGATTTCCCCATGACAAGAGCGCCAGTCGGAAAATCTGGACCAGGCAAGACTTCCATCAAGTCCTTAGTCGTCACTTCAGGATTATCCATAACCAACTTCACTGCATCAATGGTTTCACCCAAGTTGTGAGGTGGAATATTGGTTGCCATCCCAACAGCGATACCCGTTGCTCCATTGACCAAAAGGTTTGGAAAACGAGCTGGCAAAACCAAGGGTTCACGTTCGTTAGCATCGTAGTTGTCTACGAAATCAACGGTGTTTTTATTGATATCACGAAGCATTTCAAGAGCAATCTTGCTCATACGTGCCTCAGTGTACCGCTGCGCGGCAGCACCGTCCCCGTCCATAGAACCAAAGTTTCCATGCCCATCAACAAGCATGTAACGGTAGCTCCACCACTGGGCCATACGAACCATAGCTTCATAGATAGAGGAATCTCCGTGTGGGTGGTATTTACCCATAACATCCCCTGTAATACGGGCTGACTTTTTATGAGGTTTGTCTGGTGTAACACCTAGTTCATTCATTCCGTATAGAATACGACGGTGAACAGGTTTTAAGCCATCTCGAACATCAGGAAGGGCCCGCGCAACGATAACGCTCATGGCGTAGTCGATAAAGCTGGTCTTCATCTCCTTTGTCAGATTGACATTCACTAAATTTCTATCCTGCATTCATAAATGCCTCATTTCACTATTAGTAATTAGATATATTATACCATAATTTGTCCTTCATTTCAGTCTTTGAAAACCACTAAAACGTTTACATCAATAACCGAATAGAATATTCGTGACAAAGCTTTTTAAAAGTGATAGAATGAAAGTGTCTGGGGATTCCCCTAAAAAAAATGAAGGAGATGTTTAGATAATGACTTCAACTAAACAACACAAAAAAGTGATCCTTGTTGGTGACGGTGCCGTAGGTTCATCTTACGCTTTCGCACTTGTTAACCAAGGAATTGCACAAGAGCTTGGAATTATCGAAATTCCACAATTACACGAAAAAGCTGTTGGTGATGCGCTTGACCTTAGCCACGCCCTTGCCTTCACTTCACCTAAAAAAATCTACGCTGCTCAATACTCTGACTGTGCAGACGCTGACCTTGTTGTTATCACTGCAGGTGCTCCTCAAAAACCAGGTGAAACTCGTCTTGACCTTGTAGGTAAAAACTTGGCTATCAACAAATCAATCGTAACACAAGTTGTTGAATCAGGTTTCGATGGTATCTTCCTTGTTGCAGCTAACCCAGTTGACGTTTTGACTTACTCAACTTGGAAATTCTCTGGATTCCCTAAAGAACGTGTTATCGGTTCAGGTACTTCACTTGACTCAGCACGTTTCCGTCAAGCACTTGCTGAAAAATTGGATGTTGATGCTCGTTCAGTTCACGCCTACATCATGGGCGAACACGGAGATTCTGAATTTGCGGTTTGGTCACACGCTAACATCGCTGGTGTAAACCTTGAAGAATTCCTTAAAGACACTCAAAACGTTCAAGAAGCTGAATTGATTGAATTGTTCGAAGGTGTTCGTGACGCTGCTTACACAATCATTAACAAAAAAGGAGCTACATACTACGGTATCGCAGTAGCACTTGCTCGTATCACAAAAGCAATCCTTGATGACGAAAATGCAGTACTTCCACTTTCAGTCTTCCAAGAAGGTCAATACGGTGTTAAAAACGTCTTTATCGGTCAACCAGCTGTTGTTGGTGCACACGGTATCGTTCGTCCAGTAAACATCCCATTGAACGATGCTGAAACTCAAAAAATGCAAGCATCTGCTAAGGAATTGCAAGCTATCATTGATGAAGCATGGAAAAACCCTGAATTCCAAGCAGCTTCTAAAAACTAATGAAAAGAAGGTTCTCAAACATGGGAACCTTTTTCTTTTTGCAAAGAATCATAACATCAACTTCTCAAATAAACAAAAAAAGCCTATCGACCAAACAATGAAGCTTGATACAATAGGCTTTTTGAAAATTCATTATTTAACAGCGTCTTTAAGAGCTTTACCAGCTTTGAATGCTGGAACTTTAGAAGCTGCGATTTTGATTTCTTTACCAGTTTGTGGGTTGCGACCTTTACGTGCAGCACGCTCACGAACTTCAAAGTTACCGAAACCGATCAATTGAACTTTTTCACCAGCTGCAAGGTATTCAGTTACTGCTGCAAATACAGCGTCAACTGCTGCTGCTGAATCTTTCTTAGTCAATTCTGTAGCTTCTGCTACTTTAGCGATCAAATCTTGTTTGTTTGCCATGTTAACAAATCCTCCAAATAATTTCTAATTAACAAATATAATCATATCCTAAAATCGACTATAGGTCAAGTCAAAAACACTATTTTGACCATTTTTTCTCTATTTTTTTAGGAATTGTAGCGAATTAGAATCGCCCAAGCATTCTCTCCAGTATGAGTTTGAATAATAGAGCCAGTTTCCAATACAGAGATTGGTTTCTCAACATAAGGTTGCAATAATGCCTTCATCTCATTCGCCCATTCGTTCGTTCCAGCATAGGAAATTCCAATTTCTGCAACTGATTTTTGGGAAAGAGTATTGGTTAATTCCTCAAGCCACTTTTTGAAAGTTTTCGCTCCACGTCCTTTGGCGATTGGTTGGAGTTCGTGGTTTTTCATCTGCATTACTACACGAATATTCAAGAGTGAGCTTAGTAAGCCTGTCACACGTCCAATACGACCACCCTTAACTAAGTTTTCTAGCGTCGAAACACCGATATAGAGTTCTGTATGATTTTTTACGTCCTCTACATGAGCCAAGATCGTTTCTAAATCTTTACCTTCTTTAGCAAGTTTTGCGGCTTCAACAACTTGGAACTTCATTGCTTGATCTGTAAAAGAACTATCAAGAACTGTTACATCAGCAGTTGAGAGGCTGGCCCCTTGGCGAGCAGCTTCCACAGTTCCAGACAAGGCATGGGACATGTGAATGGCGATAATTTGACTTCCATCTTTACCTAGTTCTTCAAAGACCTCAGCAAACACTCCTACAGGGGGCTGGCTTGTTTTAGGCAGATTCTTACTTTGTTGCATAAGATGAAGGAATTCTCCCTCTTTCAAATCTGCATCCGAATAAAGCACACTATCAATCATAACTGATAGAGGAACAACGGTGATATTTAATTCTTTAACTACTTCTGGTTCGATAGTAACAGAAGAGTCCGTTACAATTTTTACTTGTGTCATAATTCAATCTTTCTATTCTTCTCGATAGGATTGGGATTTTCTCCTTTATTATATCAAAAAAATGATAAAAAATCATAAGTGATCCGATGAAAAGAACTGAATTTTTGGTATAATCTATCTATAGAAAAGTGAGGAACAGCCATGATTCGAAAACTTCAACCGATTATCACCATTATTCTTGGAGCCGCTATCTATGCCTTTGGTCTTACCTACTTTGTTGTTCCTTATCATTTATTTGAGGGAGGGGCGACAGGTATTACCTTGATTACCTACTATCTTTTTAAGATTCCTGTCTCATTGATGAACCTCTTAATTAATATCCCTTTATTTATCCTGGCTTGGAAGATATTTGGACCTAAGACCCTCTACTCAAGCCTTCTAGGATCTATTTCACTTTCCGTTTGGCTAGCAATCTTTGAGCGCATTCCTTTGCACATCGACTTGCAAGGGGATCTCATCATTGTCGCTTTAGTCTCAGGAGTCTTACTGGGGGTTGGTTTAGGAATTATCTTTAATGCTGGTGGAACCACTGGTGGCTCTGATATCGTTGCCCGTATCCTCAACAAATACACCAATATTTCGATTGGGAAATTGCTCTTTGGGATTGACTTTTTTATCCTAATGTTGATTTTGATTATCTTCCAGGATCTTCGTCTAGTTACCTATACCCTCTTATTTGACTTTATCATCGCTCGTGTTATCGACTTGATCGGCGAAGGAGGTTATGCTGGTAAAGGATTTATGATTATTACCCAATATCCTGATCAATTAGCCAAAGAGATTAACGATGAACTCGGACGTGGCGTTACCTTTATATCTGGTCAAGGCTACTACAGCAAAAAGGATTTAAAAATTATCTACTGTATAGTTGGTCGAAACGAAATCGTTAAAATGAAAGATATGATTCACAAAATCGATCCTCAAGCCTTTATCACCATCACTGAGGCTCATGAAATTCTCGGTGAAGGATTTACTTATGTGAAAGATTAAAAAAGCTGGGAATTCCCAGCTTTTATTCTTCTTCTGCGAGGGTTGAATGGCGGAACCCGTAAGTAAAGTAAATGACTAGACCAACTAAAAGAGCGATACCAAAGGCAATCCAGGTATCTAGACTATATTGAAGCATAAAGGAAACACAGATAAGAATGGAAAGAATTGGCAAAAATGGCACCAAAGGAGTTTTAAACTCTCCCTCTTTTGGCATACCCTTATCCTTTCTGAGTTTTATTATTCCATAGGCTAGCAAAATGAGATAAGCTAGCGTACAGATATTTAAGAAGGCTGCAATACTGGCTAGAGGAAACACTCCTGCAGCAATAGCTGAAGCAACTCCTGTTAAGAGAGTCGCATTTTTAGGAACGCGACTGGTCTTGCTTAATTGTTTGAAACTTTGAGGTAAAAGTCCATCACGCGCTAAGCTATAAATCATCCGAGACAAAGCATAAGTCATGGAGATACATACGGTTATCAGGGTTAGAATGGCTACAAGCGAAACATAATTGGCCGCCCAGCCGATACCAATACTCCGTAATGAAAATGCTACTGCATCGTCCACATTGAGCTTACTGTAGTGAACAATCCCTGTCAATACTAAGGTAACCAAAGCATAGAGAATGGTGACGATTGTCAGAGAAAGCACAATTCCGCGAGGAATATTTTTTTGCGGACTTTGAATTTCATCAACTGCCATGGAAATAGATTCAAATCCGAGAAAACCAAAGAACATCAAAGATGCGCCCGCCATAATCCCAGTACTTCCACCATATAGTTGACCAAAACCAAATGGAGCAAAATTCGTCCAATTTTCAGGCTTAATGTACCAAATACCAACTAGGATAAATAAGGCGAGAGCTGAGAATTTCAAGACCACTAAAAGCGAATTAAATCTCAAAGCTGCCTTAGAATTTAATAAAACCAATCCCGTTACCAAGGTCAGTACTAAAATAGGTAGAAGATCAATGTAGGTTCCTTGTTCAGGGTTAAAGGTTCCATTCAAGGCTTGGGGCATGGAGATACCATAATTACTGAGCAATCCCTTAAAGTAAGCTGCCCAGCCAGATGCTACTCCTGAAACAGCCGTCATGAATTCCATGATGGTCAGCCAGCCAGCAATCCAGGCTGGCAATTCTCCTAGAATCGCATAGAGGTAACTATAAGCACCACCAGTAGCAGGCACACGAGAGGCAAATTCTGCGAAAAAGAGGGCTGATAAAGAAACACACAGGGCAGAAATCACAATGGAAATCACTAGTGATGGACCAGCTAGGGTAGCCGCTGCTGTTCCTGTAATGGTGAAAATCCCCGTCCCCACCATAGCACCTATTCCTAAAAGAATCAAATCCCACAACTTCAAATGGCGGTGCATCTCTGTCTGTCTCAGACTAACATCCTTGGTTCTAAAAATATTCATACTTCATCTCCACTAAATGTAATTGTTTTATTTTACCATATAAAAGCAGTTTTGTGAATATTTATTAAGTCCTTTTTTGAAAAAAATTCTGAACAGAAAGGATTCCTGTTCAGAATTTGCATTTTTACCCACTGATTCTTTCAATTTGTTACTGATCAAGCGAGTAAGCTCAACAGTATACTCCATTGAAAGTTTTTTAAGGATTTGGGATTTTTTAAACTTCAAAGTAAGGGAACGGACGGTCACTATCTAAAGGACGATTTGGAACTTCTTGTTCCAAAATAGCGCGCCAACCAGATACCAATTCTTCAAAAGTCAGTTGTGCTTCTGGAGAAGCTGTTGTCAGCTTCCGACCAAACCAAGCCATGGTTGCAGTTTCAAACTGAAGCATAGCGTACTGGATTACTGGTACATCTGCCTCTTCATAATTTTCATTTACTGCACGCGCTACTTCTGCCGCTTGCGGAAGGAGTTGATTGCTGATTTTATCAACAACAGTCGCATCCATCTCTCTCCATGAAAGAAGTTGACCATTTACCTGATAAAAGAGCTCAAAGGTTTCTTGATTTTCTTTGAAATTAGTAAGAACAAAAGCACGTTCTACTGCCTCAGGACCACCAGCAGCTTTTACAGCGTTTATCAAGAGGTTTTGTTCCATTTGTCTCCAATAATCATCTGCTTCTTCTGCTAAATCAATTGTAAAAGGTGGAACAATTTCCTCGACAGGAATTTCACCTTTATTCGCTTTTTCAACATTACCAAATAATTTTTTTAAGAATCCCATTTGCTTCTCCTTTTTGGATTTATCCGACTGAACCTTCCATTTCATAACTAATCAAGCGGTTCAGCTCAACTGCATATTCCATTGGAAGTTCTTTTGTGAAGGGCTCGACAAATCCCATGACAATCATCTCGGTTGCCTCAGATTCTGATAAACCACGGCTCATGAGGTAATAGAGTTGTTCCTCTGAAATCTTAGAAACCTTAGCTTCGTGCTCCAATGCAACTTGCGAGTTGTGAATTTCATTAAAAGGAATGGTATCTGACGCTGATAAGTCATCCATGATAATGGTATCACACTCGATATGAGAAACAGATTTCTTAGAGTTCTTGTTAAAGGTTACTTGTCCACGGTAGTCCACCTTTCCTCCGCCTTTCGCGATGGATTTGGACACGATAGAGGAGCTTGTGTGTGGAGCGTTGTGGATCATCTTGGCACCCGTGTCTTGGTGTTGCCCTGCATTGGCAAAGGCGATAGAGAGCATAGTACCACGCGCCCCTTCTCCATCTAGGTAAACAGATGGGTATTTCATGGTTGTTTTGGCACCTAAGTTTCCATCAATCCACTCAACTGTCGCATCTTTCAAGGCTTTAGCACGTTTCGTTACCAAGTTATAGACATTATCAGACCAGTTTTGGATGGTTGTATAACGCATGTAAGCTCCGTCCAAGGCAAAGATTTCTACAATGGCCGCATGCAGGCTATTACTTGAATATGTTGGTGCTGTACATCCTTCTACATAGTGGACACTTGCTCCCTCATCAACGATAATCAAGGTACGTTCAAACTGACCTGTATTTTCGTTGTTGATACGGAAGTAAGTTTGAAGTGGGATATCTACCTTAACACCTTTTGGTACGTAGATAAAGGTTCCACCTGACCATACAGCTGAGTTGAGGGCAGCCAACTTGTTATCTGTCGGCGGTACCAACTTCGCAAAGTATTGTTTAAACAAGTCTGGGTATTCTTTGAGGGCAGAATCCGTATCTGTAAAGATAATACCCAATTTTTGGAACTCTTCCTTCATGTTGTGATAAACCACTTCTGACTCATACTGGGCAGAGGCACCTGCTAGATAAGCACGTTCAGCTTCTGGAATCCCGATACGCTCAAAGGTTTCTTTGATTTTTTCAGGAACTTCATCCCATGAACGGGCTGGTTTATCAGATGGTTTTTGATAGTAAATCAAGTCATCAAAGTCAATCTCTGACAAGTCCGCTCCCCAAGTTTGCATGGGCATTTTTTTAAAGGTTTCATAAGACTTCAAACGGAATTCTAACATCCACTCAGGTTCTCCCTTAGCAGCTGATAGTTCACGAATGACATCTTCGTTCAATCCTTTTCCTGTCGATAGGACAGGCTCTACATCATCATGGAAACCAAATTTATATTCACCAAGATCAATTGGTTTTGGTTCTACTCTTTCTTCAGCCATAATATCCTTTCTTTCATTCTTCATTTCTACTGATTCGTAAGACAAAAGAAACTTGTCTTACTGTTTTTCTTGATTTTCAATTGTTTTCTTGAGGGCGTTCCAAGCTAGAGTCGCACACTTAATCCGTTGTGGGAATTTGGCAACACCTGATAAGAAAGCCGCGTCTCCAAGTTGGCCTTGACGCTCATCTTTTTGACCTTGAACCATTTCTGAAAAAATGGTCGCAAGTTCTAGGATTTCTTGCTTGGTCTTTCCTAAGACTGCATCTGTCATCATACTAGCAGAGGCGGTTGAAATGGTACAACCTGAATTTAGAAAAGCGATATCTTCTAAACGATCATCTGCATCAAACTTAACAGAGAGGTTGATGACATCCCCACAGGTTGGATTGTTGAGACTGATTTGTTCAGCGTCTTCTAACTTTCCTTGGTGATGTGGATTTTTCGAATGGTCTGCCACCACTGCCATATAAAGGCTATCTAGTTTAGAAAGTGCCATTGAAAAACTCCTTTGTCTTTTGTAGGGCATCGACTAGTTTGTCACAATCTGCCTTGGTATTGTAGATATAAAAACTTACACGAGCTGTTGCTGGGACTTCCAAATACTGAAGCAAAGGTTGGGCGCAATGGTGACCAGCGCGAACAGCCACCCCTTCATAATCAAGTGCTGTAGCTAGGTCATGGGGATGAAGATCCCCTAGGTTAAAGGCAATGACACCTGAACGTTGAGCCAGGTCTTGCGAACCATAAATGGTTAACCCTTCAATTTCCTGCAATTTTGGAAAGACGTATGCAATCAATTCCTGTTCATGAGATTCAATGGCATCCATACCAATCTTTTCCAGATAATCCACTGCTGCAGCAAGTCCGATAGCACCTGCCATATTTGGCGTTCCAGCCTCAAATTTCCAAGGCAATTCCTTCCAACTAGCAGATTGCTCATAGACGAAATCAATCATCTCGCCACCAAACTCAACTGGTGACATTTGTTCCAGATACTTTTCTTTACCGTAAAGAACACCAATACCAGTTGGTCCAGCCATCTTGTGACCTGAAAAAGCAAAGAAGTCCACATCCAAGTCCTGGACATCAATCTTCATATGGGGCGTAGACTGAGCGCCATCCACCACCATGATAGCTCCAACTTGGTGGGCCAATTGCGTGATTTCCTTGATTGAATTGACCACACCAAGAACATTTGAGGCGTGAGCTAGGGAGACAAACTTGACTTTATCAGTCAATTTAGCTCGCAAGTCATCCATATCCAGAGCTCCGTCCTTGAGATAAACATAGACAAGCTCTGCCCCAGTCTTGCGACAGACCTCCTGCCAAGGAATGATATTGGAATGGTGTTCCATGACAGAAATCAAGACCTGGTCTCCCTCAGTCAGGATTTCCTCAGCGAAGCGTGCCACCCAGTTAAGGCTGGTTGTCGTTCCTCTGGTAAAGAGAACTTCCTTTGTAGAGCCTGCATGGATAAACTTACGAATGGTTTCACGAGCAGCTTCATAAGAAGCTGTTGCTCGCTCAGCCAAGGTATGAACACCACGGTGAACATTGGCATTGTCCTGCTTATAGTAGCGGTTGATTGTTTCCAGAACTGCTAGTGGTTTTTGTGTCGTCGCAGCATTATCCAGATAAACCAGTGGTTCATCATTAACAATCTGGTCTAAAATTGGAAAATCCTTGCGAATCGCTTCTACATCTAACATAGGCTTCCCCTTAGCGTTTTGACAATTTTTCTTCGATCGTTGCAATCATTTCGTCACGAACTTCTTTGACTGGAATCTCAACAATTACGGAGCCAAGGAAACCGCGAACAACCAAGCGTTCTGCAGTTGCCTTATCCAAGCCACGGCTCATAAGGTAGTACATATCTTCTGGATCTACCTGACCGATAGAAGCCGCGTGACCTGCAGTTACGTCATTTTCATCAATCAAAAGAATTGGGTTGGCATCTGAACGTGCTTGGTCTGAAAGCATAAGAACACGACTCTCTTGCTGCGCATCTGCTCCCTTGGCACCCTTGATAATGTGGCCAATACCATTGAAGGTCAAGGTAGCTTTTTCAAGGATAACCCCATGTTGGAGGATATTTCCGATTGAGTTACATCCATAGTTAGTCACTCGAGTATCAATCCCTTGCACCTGACGGCCACTTGAAAGAGCTACGACTTTAAGGTCAGCATGGCTACCATTTCCAATCAAGTCGCTATCAAAGTCCGCAACGACATTTCCTTCGTTCATGACACCGATTGCCCAGTCAATGCTTGCATCGTTTCCTAGTTTACCACGACGGCTAATATAGGCAGTGACATTTTCACCTAAACGGTCAATAGCTGCAAATTTCACTTGCGCACCAGAACGAGCAATCACTTCAACTGTGATATTGGCAGTTACTTTGGCACTACCTCCACCTCTTGACTCTAGACGTTCAAGATAGCTTATTTTAGAGTTTTTACCAGCAATGATAAGGATATGCTTGTTAAATGGGACATCGCTATCGCTATCTTGGTAGAAAATACCTTCAATTGGTTCTGTAATCTCAACATTATCTGGAATATAGAGAACAGCACCACTGTTAAAGTAAGCTGTATGGTAGGCTGCCAACTTGTCATCGTCATACTTAACTGATGACATGAAGAATTCCTCGATAAGTTCTGGAATTTCTTCTAAAGCTGAGTGAAAGTCTGTAAAGACTACTCCTTGTTCAGCCAATTCAACTGGAGTTTGTTCAAAAACAGTCTGCGTTCCTACTTGCACCAACTTCAAGTGATTATCTAGAGCCGTGAAGTCAGGAACATTTGCTGAAGGCTCACTTTCTGTGATGGTTCCATCCCCCAGATTCCAACGGTGAAATTTGACACGCTCAATAACTGGTAATTCTAAACTCTCAATCTTATCAAAAGCTTTTTGACGGAGGTCAGCCAACCAGCTTGGTTCAGCGTGCATTTCTGAAAAAAGTTTAATATTCTCTTTAGTCATTTACTTCTCCTAAAAGATACGAGGGAATTACAATTCTTCCTTGTAGTCGTAGCCAAGTTCTTCAGCTAATTTTGCGTATCCTTCACGTTCCAAACGAGCAGCCAATTCTGGACCACCAGAAAGGACCACACGACCTTCCATCATCACGTGGACCACGTCTGGTGTGATGTAGTTCAAAAGACGTTGGTAGTGTGTGATGATCATAGCACCAAAACCTTCGCCACGCATAGCATTGACACCTTTCGATACAACTTTAAGAGCGTCAATATCAAGACCTGAGTCAATCTCATCCAAGAGGGCAAAAGTTGGTTCCAACATCAAGAGTTGAAGAATTTCATTACGTTTTTTCTCACCACCAGAGAAACCTTCGTTGAGGTAACGCTCTGCCATTTCTTCTTTCATGTTGAGCAATTCCATTTTCTCGTCTAGCTTAGTGATGAACTCACGAACTGAAATCTTCTCGTCATCTTCTTTACCGGCATTCATGGCTGCACGAAGAAACTCTGCGTTGGTAATTCCAGGAATTTCAGATGGGTATTGCATAGCAAGGAAAAGTCCCATACGCGCACGTTCGTCCACTTCCAACTCAAGGATATTTACGCCATCAAACAAGACCTCCCCTTTAGTAACTTCATAGTTAGGGTTCCCCATAATAGCTGCAGAAAGAGTCGATTTACCAGTACCATTTGGTCCCATGATAGCTGCGATTTCTCCTGTTTTCAGAGTCAGATTGACCCCTTTCAAAATTTCTTTTCCTTCAATTTCAACGTGAAGATCTTTGATCTCTAATACTGACATGATAGTTCCTTTCTTTTTCTGGCCTACTTCCTTTACCCTTAAAGAAATCACTTACATTTCTCTAAAAATACAAGAAAAGGTCCATAAATATACTCTACTAGTATAACAAAAAAAAGCCTAAAAGGCTTTGATTTTGTTTAGAAGCTAGTGACTAATCCTTGTGGTTTAGGTGCTGATCAATGGCGTCTACTATTTTCCCCATTACATAACTTAACCTAAAATTTCGAAAAAGTAGAATAGCCCAAAAGGCTGCCATGAAATAGCGACCCGTCATCCATGCTTCATTGAAAAAATAAGTCTCAGCAGCAGTAAATAGTGCTATCACGATAAATTGTTGTCTAGTCATAGGATTATTGTACCATGAAATCCACTTTTAGTCTTCTTCGACCATGACTTTATCAGCAAGAAATTCGAATCCTTCTGGAATCAAGTTCTCTTCTTCTACCTCTTGATCTGCTTGAGAAGACTTGTTTTTAGCTGAAAATGCTGCACGAACCTCTTTCCATTCCTCTAGGGAAATTGCCAGGATTTCAGGTGAAAATCCAGCCGCTTGGCTAAGAATATTGCCAAACATGGTATTGAGGTTATCCCGTTTCATGGTTTGCCCTGCATTGAAATTAGATTCAAAAGCTAAAATAGCATGGTGTTCGTTGGCCGCAACTGGTTGAGAACCAACAAGTAGAGCCTTATCAGGACCTGCTAAGCTTTCGATTACCTCTCCCCAGGCATTCTGGAGGCGAATCAAGTTTTGCCGTGCCAAATCAGGATTTTCAACAGCTTCTTGTAGGATGGTCTGAACCTTATTACGGTCTACTCGATAGACAGTCTTAGAAGTGGTTGGACGGCTAGGGACTGGCGCCACTTGTTTAGGAGCTGTTCCAACATTAGCAAGTTCTTGTTTGAGACGAGCGACTTCCTGTCTTAGTGCAGCTACTTCTCCTTCGACAGCTTCTGAAAGCACTGGTTCATGCTTAATCTCAGCTAAACGAATGGTCATCATCTCAGCATAAATCTTAGGTTGTAGGCTAGCTTTCATATCCGCCAAGCTCACAGTCGCTATTCGAATCATTTCAAAGAGACTTTCCTGAGAAAGAGCTAGATTGTCCATAAAAACTGGACTATGATGAGTATTTTCGCCACCTGTCTGAACAACTAATAGATCCCGCAAATACTGCAAGAGGTCCGTCACAAAACGAGTCATGCTCTTGCCATTTTCAAACAAAAGATTCAAAGAATCGAGTGCTTTGGGGACCTCCTGTTGGGCCAAGGCAGCCACATAGTCATCTAGAGCTGATAGACTAATAGTGCCTGTAATCTCCTCAGAAATAGCTGTCGTTAAAGCATTTCCTTGCGTCAAACTCAAGGCTTGATCCAGAATAGACAAGGCATCCCGCATTCCACCTTCAGCCCGTCTAGCAATGATTTCCACAGCCTCTGGCTCAGAACTGATATTTTCTTTTTCTAAAATATGATGAATGTGTGCCGTGATATCTTGCGTTCGAATCGATTTAAACTCAAAACGTTGGACACGCGATAAAATAGTTGCTGGAATCTTGTGCAATTCGGTGGTCGCCAAGATAAAGACAACATTTTGAGTCGGTTCTTCTAGCGTCTTCAAAAGCGCATTAAAAGCTCCTGTAGACAGCATATGAACCTCGTCTATGATATAGACCTTATAACGTGCCAAACTAGGAGCATAGGTGGATTTATCACGAATTTCACGGATTTCATCGACTCCGTTATTCGAAGCTGCATCCATTTCGATAACATCTTCTAAGCTACCTTCTGTCACAGCCTGACAGATATAGCAGTTATTACACGGTTCTCCGTCCACTTGATTGGGACAGTTCATAGCCTTGGCAAAAATCTTGGCTACACTGGTCTTCCCAGTCCCACGAGGGCCTGAGAAAAGATAGGCATGACTAATCTTTTCCTGCTCGACCGCTTGTTTTAGGGTTTTAGCCACAACTTCTTGTCCGACCAATTGTGAAAAAGTTTGGCTTCTATATTTTCGATAAAGTGCTTGATACATTAGGCTTTCTCCTCAAACATCGTAAAGTCCCATTCTGTCTTCTCAAGCAAAATAGCGACAAATTGTTCCAAGTAATCACGGTCAATGGCATTATAATCATCAATAAGTGAAGAATCCAGGTCTAAGACACCCAGCAATTGACCATTCTTGAGCATGGGAACTACGATTTCACTCTTGGCCATACTATCACAAGAAATGTAGTTTGGATAGGTGCTCACATCGCCAACTAAAACAGTCTCTTGAAACTCAGCAGCTTCTCCACACACGCCTTTCCCAAGAGGAATGCGAATACAAGAAACACCACCCTGAAAAGGCCCTAAAATCAACTCGTTACCATCAAACAGATAAAAACCTGCAAATACAGTATTGGGAAAGCGAGATTTTAGGAGGGCACTAGCATTCGAAAGATTGGCAAGAACATTGCTCTCACCGTCAAGCAAATAAGAGAGTTCCTCATTTAACAATTGATATTGTGATTGTTTTTCTGAATCTAACATAGAACTATTATATCAAAAATGAGAAAGAGACAAAAGAAAAATCCCTTGTTTTAAACAAAGGATTTTGTGATTATCAATTTGATTAAAGTTCGATATCACCGAACAAGTCAGCCATTGAGAATCCTGTTTGTGTTTCTGGAAGTTCGAAATCACGTTTTTCTTGACGTTTTGGACGACGTGGACGAGCAGCACGTTTTTCTTCTTTTTGTCCTTCTTCTTGAGCTGGACGTTCTTCAAGAGCTTTGATAGAAAGTGATACACGTTCTGCGTCAGCGTTAACATCAAGGACTTTAACAGTAACTTCTTGACCAACAGTAAGAGCTTCTTTTGGATTTTCGATACGTTTGTGTGAAATTTGTGATACGTGAACAAGTCCATCGATACCTGGCAACACTTCAACAAATGCACCGAAGTCAGTCAAACGTTTAACTGTTCCTTCTACTACATCACCTTTAGCCAATTTTTGCTCAACACCATCCCATGGTCCAGGTGTTGTTGCTTTAAGTGAAAGTGATACGCGTCCTTCTTCTTCGTTAAGATCAAGGATCTTCACTTCAATTTCTTCACCAACAGTTACAACTGATTTAGGTGATACGTTACGTTCGTGTGACAATTCAGTCAAGTGAACCAATCCGTCAACACCACCAAGGTCGATGAAAGCACCGAAACTTGTGATACGAGCAACTTTACCAGTTACGACATCACCAACAGCCAATTTACCGAATACTTCAGCACGAGCTGCTGCAGTAGCTGCTTCAACAACTTCACGACGTGAAAGGATGAAGCGGTTTTCTTTAGGATCAACTTCTTTGATTTTAGCATCAAATTCTTGACCTACGAAACGCTCAGTGTTACGTACGAAACGAGTATCCAACATTGAAGCTGGGATGAATCCACGAACACCTTCAAATTCTACTGAAAGTCCACCTTTAACGGCACGAGTTCCTTTAACAGTAACAACTTCTTCTTCGCGTCCTACAAGTTTGTCCCATGCTTTGCGAGCTTCAAGGCGTTTTTTAGATACAAGGTATGTAACTGTATCAGTATCTTTACCAACTACTTGACGAAGTACAAGAACATCCAATACTTCTCCTACTTTCACAAAGTCATTGATATCTGCATCGCGATCGTTTGTCAATTCGCGAAGAGTCAAGACACCTTCAACACCAGTCCCAGAGATTGCAACGTTAGCTTGAGTCGCATCAACTGTCAATACTTCAGCACTAACAACATCACCAGGCTCAACTTGGCTAACGCTATTTAGCAAATCTTCAAATTCGTTCATCTAAAAAATCCTCCAACAATCAAGTTTTTCCAAACTTGACATACTTATAATTTTTTTCCTAAGCACCCGCAAAGACATGTTCATATCGTTCACGTCTTTCAATTATAAAAATAAAATACCCTAAGATATTTTTCTTTTTATCTTGAATTTATTACCTAAGAACTGGGGTAGCTGGATTCGAACCAACGCATGAGGGAGTCAAAGTCCCTTGCCTTACCGCTTGGCTATACCCCATTGATGAATGGAGAGAGAGGGATTCGAACCCCCGAACCCGAAGGAGCGGATTTACAGTCCGCCGCGTTTAGCCTCTTCGCTATCTCTCCAATGTTTAACGAGAACTATTATATCATGAAATTTTCAATAAAACAAGTATTATTTTGTCAAATTATAGTTTTCAATCAAAATTTCCACAGCTTTTTCAAGTTTTTTATAAAAACTATCGACATTTCCATTCTTTATGATGGCAAATTGGCTATCTAATTCGGCAATTTCCCCAATGACCTTTTTCCCGATCGTCAAAACGTATCCTTCATAGCTGTCTTTTCCAACAGTCACTTTTGCATCAGTTAATTGGATTTCAATTTTCTTATCTTTTTTACTCATACTGTACCTCTTTTCACTTTTTCTATTGTACAAGAAAATGCTCAAACTAGCAAGAAAAAACTCCATTTCAGTCCTTACAACTGCTACGGAGTTCTTCTTTACTTCATGTCTTTTAGTCCACTTTGACAATCCATCCCTCTGGTGCTTCTACATCACCAAATTGGATACCGGTCAATTCATCATAAAGTTTACGTGTAACAGGACCTACTTCTGTTTCACTATAGAAAACATGGAAATCATCGCCATGTTGGATGCCTCCAATTGGCGAAATAACCGCTGCTGTACCGCAGGCACCTGCCTCTACAAAACGATCCAAATTATCGATTGGGACATCACCTTCAATCGGAGTCAAGCCCAAGCGGTGTTCTGCCAAGTAAAGCAAAGAGTACTTGGTAATGGATGGCAAGATGGATGGACTCAATGGCGTAACAAATTCATTGTTCGCTGTAATTCCAAAGAAGTTGGCTGATCCGACTTCCTCAATCTTTGTATGTGTAGATGGGTCTAAGTAGATAACATCTGAGAAATGGCGTGACTTGGCCATTTTACCTGGAAGGAGACTAGCAGCATAGTTCCCACCTACCTTAGCCGCACCTGTACCATTTGGAGCTGCCCGGTCGTATTCATCCTGAATCAAGAAGTTAGTTGGGACCAAACCACCTTTAAAATAGTTACCAACCGGCATAGCAAAGATGGTGAAAATATACTCTTCTGCAGGTTTTACCCCGATAATATCCCCAACACCAATCAAAAGTGGACGAAGATAAAGGGTTCCACCTGTTCCATATGGTGGGACGTATTCTTCATTTGCACGCACAACTGCTTTACAAGCTTCTACAAACATTTCTGTCGGAACTTGTGGCATCAAAAGACGGTCACAAGTACGTTGCAAACGCTTGGCATTTTCGTCAGGACGGAACAATTGAACACTGCCGTCCTTGGTACGATAGGCTTTCAATCCCTCAAATGCTTGCTGTCCATAGTGGAGACTTGGAGAAGACTCTGAAATATGCAAGGTTGCATCCTCTGTCAATTCTCCTTGATCCCATTGACCATTTTTGTAGTGAGCGATATAACGGTAAGGTAATTTCATATAAGCAAATCCAAGGTTTTCCCAATCAATTGCAACTGTCATGTTTTTCTCCTTTATACTATTCAAACTATGTGTTCTATTCTACACTTTTCTAGTAAAATTTCAAGTATTATTTGTAATTTTCTGAAAATTTTTTCAACTCAAAAGAAATCAGCCCTCTGGACTGATTCTTTTTACGAACTCGCTTTATCCTCTTTAAAGACTTCTTTGAGGTAAGCATCGAAAACTTCTTCATCTGAAATCGTGTCTGAAATAAAGCTTCCATTGCTAGTACGTTCTGACAAGTTGAGGTCTTGCAATCGGCTTTCATAGATTGTTCCCTTGTTCGATTGGACAAGTAACGTTTGGTCGTTTTCTTCTACTTCTGTACTAAAAAGATCACCAACGAAACCTTGCTCTGCAACTGCTCCAGCCAAGAAGACACGGTGCGGTTTGTTTTTCAACTCACGCAAAACTTGTAGGCCTCGTTTGGCACGGCTGGTCGCTGGAATTTCCTCAATGGAAACGCGTTTCAAGCTTCCACGTTGGGTCAAGAGGTAGAAGGATGAGGTGTTACAGATAAAGGCTGCCTGAAGCGCATCATCTGCTTTCAGGTTCATAGCCTTGACACCTGCAGCCTTGGCACCGACAACGGGAACCTCTTCGATATTGAAACGAAGGGCATAACCATTTTGACTAATCAAGAGTACATCATCAAGTCTAATCGGAGCCACTGCTACAATTTGGTCTGTCTCGTCTTTGAGCTTAGCATACTTGACAGACTTCGACTTGTAGGTCCGCCATGGAGAGAATTCTTTGCGTTCTACGCGCTTGATTTGACCAAGTCGAGTTGCTGCAAAGTAGGTTGTCGCATCATCAAACTGATCCACTACTTCTGCATAGAGGATTTCTTCGTTAGTTTCAAAGTTTGTAATCGTTTGGCTCAAGTGCTCTCCGATGTCCTTCCAGCGAATGTCTGCCAATTCATGGATTGGTCGATAGATGACATTCCCAAGAGTTGTGAACATCAAGAGGTGCTGGGTTGTCTTGGCAGCTTGCACAAAGATCAGACGATCATCATCACGTTTGCCAATTTCTTCCAGCGTAGAAGCCGCAAAGGAACGTGGGCTGGTACGCTTGATATAACCTGCCTTAGTCACGCTAACATAGGTATCTTCCTCGGCAATCAAACTAGCTGTGTCAATCTCGATTGCTTTCGCAGTATCTTCCAAAGTACTCAAACGTGGTGTCGCAAATTTCTTCTTGACCTCACGAAGTTCTTTCTTCATGAGATTGTACATAGTCCGTTCATCACCGATGATAGCCGCAAGCATGGCAATCTTTTCACGCAATTCTGCTTCTTCTTCCTGCAAGACAACCACGTCTGTATTGGTCAAACGATAAAGTTGCAATGTAACGATAGCTTCAGCCTGTTCCTCAGTAAACTCATAGCTGACTTTGAGGTTTTCCTTGGCGTCAGCCTTGTTCTCAGAAGCACGGATAAGAGCAATGACTTCGTCCAAAATCGAAATCACGCGAATCAAACCTTCAACGATATGCAGACGTTTCTCAGCCTTTTCCTTGTCAAAACGGGAACGCGCTAAAATCACTTCACGACGGTGGGCGATATAGCTAGATAAGATTGGAACAATCCCAACCTGACGAGGTGTGAAATTGTCAATCGCCACCATGTTGAAGTTGTAGTTGATTTGTAGGTCGGTGTACTTAAATAGATAGTTAAGAACGAGCTCTGTATTAGCATCTTTCTTAAGCTCAATAGCAATACGAAGACCGTCACGGTCAGACTCATCACGAACCTCAGCAATACCAGCCACCTTGTTATTGACACGAACATCATCGATTTTCTTGACGAGATTAGCCTTATTGATTTCATAAGGAATCTCAGTAATAACGATTTGTTCCTTACCTCCTTTTAGCTTTTCAACCTCCGTCTTAGAACGAACAACGACGCGCCCTTTCCCAGTTTCATAGGCCTTATTGATTTCATCACGCCCTTGGATGATAGCTCCTGTAGGAAAGTCTGGCCCAGGCAAGAATTCCATGAGTTTGTCCACCTTGGCTGTTGGGTGGTCAATCATGTAAACCGTCGCATCAATAACCTCAGCCAAATTATGCGGTGGAATGTCTGTAGCATAACCAGCCGAAATCCCAGTCGAACCATTGACCAAGAGGTTTGGAAAGGCTGCTGGCAAGACAGTTGGTTCTTTCTCGGTATCGTCAAAGTTCCAAGCAAAAGGAACTGTCTTTTTCTCAATATCTTGAAGGAGGTAGCCTGCAATCTCAGACAAACGAGCCTCTGTATAACGCATAGCCGCAGGCGGATCTCCGTCCATAGAACCGTTGTTACCGTGCATTTCAACTAGAATCTCACGATTTTTCCAATCCTGAGACATACGGACCATGGCATCATAGATAGAAGAATCACCGTGTGGGTGGAAATTACCCATTATGTTCCCGACTGACTTGGCTGATTTACGATAACTCTTATCAAAAGTATTGCCATCCTTATTCATCGAATAAAGAATACGACGCTGAACCGGCTTCAATCCATCTCGAATGTCTGGCAAAGCCCGGTCTTGAATGATATATTTGGAGTAGCGTCCAAAGCGCTCTCCCATGATGTCCTCCAAGGACATATTTTGGATATTACTCATATAGGATACAAAGCCCGTAAAATGCAAAGTGAAAATAGGAAATTCTTACAGTGAGCGATGCTCACAAGAGAATTTATCTTTTTCAAACAGCATTTAGGGCATGTTCAACTCCTTTCAAAGAATGTAGAGTAGATTTTATAGAAAGGGTGTTTAGTTACTATAAATAACCAAACTATCCTTCTGTAGGTTAAAAATTTTAAATTTTTATATCAGGTTAAAACATTTTAGTTTACTTAAATTTAGCTAATAGGTCCTTGTTCAACTTTTCTTTGGACAAAAAATAAATAGATGGAAGGAAGAAATGAAATAACAGCGGTCCCAATAAGCAATGCATTAAATACAGTTTGATGCCCTTGAAAAATTTCATTCCAATACATAGTATTAACAAGATGGAAGACTAAACCAATTAAGTAGCAAAAGCTAATAACTATCATCTTCCACCTTAATAGAGAATAGATAGAAGATAATCGAAGAGCATGGTAAATTACTGCTGTAATGAGCATTGGAAAACAAAAAGAGATTAAAAAGAATTGGAATCTTAAAACGTCATCAAAAAGCTCTGTGCGATCTATTGAAATAAGCCAAATATTACACAAGGTTATAACAATCGGGAAAAATATTCCATATACCCTCTTATTTAACTTATTTCTTTTAAGAGCTAGAAAGATAGACAACACAATTATCAGAATTTGTAGCCCTGGAAATCCCATAAAAAATATAGCAAATAAATAATCTAACATATTAGTTCAACCTCTCTTCAGCATACTCAATCATCTTCTCAGCCACTTCCCTATCGTAGTCAAAGTCCATCTTTTGGGCAAGTCTTTGAGATTCTTGGTGGAAAAGTTGCATCGTAGCAAATAGAGAATGAGTGATTTTGTCTAAACTTGAGAAATCAAGTAGATTTGAGAATTCCTTCTCCTTCTCAGCAGGCAAGTAGTTAAAGAGGCACTTGTAGTTCTTACCGATGTCGACTGTTCCCCTATTACTTGCGACCTGCCAAGCCAAGACCTTCAAGAGTTCTTGTTGGCAAATACCGTAGAGATGGTCAGTCGCATAGATGAGCTGATTCCGACAAATGCCCTTAACTACATAGGCAGAAACCCACCAAAATTCATTACAAGATTTTTCAAAATCCGTCTCACTAGCTGGATTCGTCCAGTAGCGCTTCGGACTAGGTAGATAAGATTCAAACAAACCCTTCTCATCTACTAAAACTGTGAATCCTGCCTCACTATCCACCCACTCGTTGATGTGATCTTTAGGACAGAGGGTTAGATCAATGCGATTCCCATCTTCAAAGAGCATGAGGTAAAGACGGCGATGTCCAAGAGTAACCTCTTGCTCGATGATACGTTTGCCAAACTTGTCCAACCAAGAAATGTCTCTCGTTAGATTATCTAAATTATCTACGACATAGACAACATCATAGTCTTGAAATTCATCTGTTTGAATCTTTTGGTTTGTACGCGAACCAGATAGAGCCACAGCATCAACCTGTAACTTTTTAGCTATTTGTAAAATCAAGTCAAGCATTTCCTGGTCAGTTCTCATGTGTTCCCCCCTCTTTTTCTATGAGGTAACAGATTTATTATATAGAACAGTTTCTTAAGATTTAAAAAGCTAGAAAAACTATACAAGTTCTATAAAACTAAATTATCTAAAGATTTTCAATTATATACAAAAACAAGTAATTCCTCTCTAGCAATCTTTATTCTTAAAAAATCATCAATTATAAAATTAGTACATTGAACATCATCAAAGTTTGTAGAAAAATACTTTGATAAAGAGTTTATAGCTCTTAATAGTTTGTTAAAATAAGCTAGAGCCAACGGCGGAACTTCTTCGGTATTCAGATGATTAATTTCTGATTCAATTAAATCCTCAATTGCTGCGAATATTTCACCTATTTCATCTTCAATATTAGAAGATAAATTCTTTTTAGAATTAAAATCATTAATAGAATTCAAAAGTTTGTTATATTCCCATTCAAAATCATCTAGTGCTCTATAGAATACTGGAAAATCACTTTGTAATTTTAATAGATTTGACTTTCTTGATTGTCGAGCCATTTCTTTAAGTTCTCTTAAACTCTCTTCAACCTTTTTTTGAGTTTCAGATAGTTGCTTTTGTTGACTTGTCAGTTCTACTATATTTTTCGCGATTGAAGATTGAATAATTTCTAGCTTTCGTTGTCGTTCATCAATTTCTTTAGTATCTTTTTTTGAAATCCAAGTTGCGTAAATTATAGGTATTAGAATTGAAAAACCACCTATACCTATTTGAATCCAATTGGAAATCCAATCAGTTGAATCAATCGCTTTAATCAATTTTTCAAACATTTCAACATTCATATTATAATCCTTGTGAATACTATGATTAAATTTTAAATATGTTTCATCGATAACCGAGTTGTTTAATTGTAGAAATTGACTTTATATATTTCTTGCTCTAATCGCTTTATAAAGTTTATAGTCATCATAATTTTTTAAATCTTTTAATGACTTTAGTTCATTTTTAACAATAATAACCAAAAATTTCTCCATACTCAACAACTTCTCTTTATATTTCTCACCACCATAATAATAACATTCTACTAGCCTATTGTAATCAATACAATCTTCACTTTTAAGTAGCTGCTCTTGAAAAACTTTCTGGGCTTTCTCTTCATTTTTAGAACGTTTATGTTCAAAACAAATTTGAATAAGAGTCATTTCTCCAGTAATTAAAATTATCCCCCAACTAAACACGAGTTCTATCATATCCTCAGGTTTAATAATTTCTGGACTAAAAATCAATGTTAGAATTGAAGTAGTTGCAAGTAACGGAACAATAAGAATGTTTAGTGATTCAATCATGTAATTGGGGAAATGCTTAAACAGTCTCCAAAACTGAAAACCTGTGAATACCGTACTAAATATAAATACAGTTATATTCAGTCCAGTATTACAATACATCCACTCACCATTTTTCAAGTATGGAAATAACCATAATGAGCTAAAAAACACCCAAAATTCAAATGGGATTACGATAAAAATAAATTTCTTAATTTTAGCTAGAAAAATTTTATTAAGAAATTCAAAAATGAAGTAAAAGAAGCCAAGCATAACTATTAACACAATTATGAAGAAAATATTTTTTGTAATCTCATTTTCAAACCATTTAATATCAAAAATAACACTGAGTAATATAAAAGCAAATAAGAAAACTAAAATTCCTAAAATTGATGTTATTGAACTATCATAAATCAACTTTTCTCGATTTTTAAAATCTTTCTCAAATGATAAAACTCTCAAATCTTGATAATTTTTTATATTATTTAGTAATGACTCTTTCTCACTTTGTGACAAAGCTCTCATACTCTTCATCTCAAAACACCATCTCCCCACTCTCTTCCAGCGTAAACTTGACATTATCCTCAATCCACTTACGGCGTGGTTCGACCTTATCTCCCATGAGGACGTTGACGCGGCGTTCAGCGCGTGCTAAATCTTCGATGGTGACACGGATGAGGGTACGGGTTTCTGGATTCATGGTTGTTTCCCAGAGTTGGTCCGCGTTCATCTCACCAAGACCTTTATATCGTTGGAGTGTTGCGCCTTTACCAAACTGCTTGCGGAGTTCTTCTAGCTCTCCGTCCGTCCAAGCATAAGCTACTTCTTCTTTCTTGCCTTTGCCTTTGGACATCTTGTAAAGAGGCGGAAGGGCGATATAGACATGGCCTGCCTCAACTAGGGGACGCATGTAACGATAGAAAAATGTCAAGAGCAAGGTCTGGATATGGGCACCATCGGTATCCGCATCGGTCATGATAATAATCTTGTCATAGTTAGCATCTTCAAGAGAGAAGTCTGCTCCCACACCCGCACCAATGGTATAAATCATGGTATTGATTTCTTCATTTTTGAGGATATCCGCCATCTTGGCCTTGGCTGTATTGATGACCTTACCTCGAAGGGGCAAGATAGCCTGGAACTTACGGTCACGGCCTTGTTTGGCAGAACCACCGGCAGAGTCCCCTTCGACTAGGTAGAGCTCGTTCTTTGCTGGATTTTTAGATTGAGCTGGAGTCAATTTTCCAGACAACAAGCCCTTGTCTTTCTTGTTTTTCTTACCATTTCGGCTCTCATCACGCGCTTTGCGAGCCGCCTCACGAGCATCACGCGCCTTGATAGCCTTACGAATGAGATTGGAAGCTAGTTCTCCATTTTCCATGAGGAAGAAGGTTAACTTATCAGCCACAATACCATCGACAATTGGACGAGCCAGAGGACTCCCTAGTTTATCCTTGGTCTGACCTTCAAACTGGAGGTGTTCTTCAGGAACTAGGATAGAAAGAACGGCTGCAAGTCCCTCACGATAGTCTGAACCTTCAAGATTTTTATCTTTTTCCTTGAGAAGACCTGTCTTACGCGCATAGTCATTCATGACCTTTGTAATGGCAGACTTGAGTCCCGTCTCATGCGTTCCACCATCTTTCGTGCGAACGTTATTGACAAATGATAGAATATTATCTGAAAACCCATCATTGTACTGGAGGGCAACTTCCACTTGGAAACCATTATCTTCGCCTTCAAAGTATAGGACTGGCGTCAAGGTTTCCTTGTCTTCATTGAGGTAAGAAACAAAGTCTTGTACCCCGTTCTCATAATGGAATTCGATTGCTTCATCTGTTCGCTTATCTGTCAAAGACAAGGTGACATTTTTTAAGAGAAAGGCTGACTCATTGAGTCGTTCTGAAATGGTATTGTACTTGAAGTCAATCGTAGAAAAAATCGTCGCGTCAGGCATGAAAGTAACCTTGGTACCTGTCTTAGACTTAGCAGCTGTCCCAACCTTTTCAAGAGTTGTTACTGGCTTACCACCATTTTCAAATCGTTGCTTGTAGACTGTACCGTCACGGGTAATTTCAACTTCCAACCAACTTGAGAGTGCATTAACAACCGATGATCCCACCCCGTGGAGACCACCAGATGTTTTGTAGCCACCTTGACCGAATTTTCCTCCAGCATGGAGAATGGTAAAGATAACCTCAACAGTTGGAATTCCCATGGCATGCATCCCAGTTGGCATCCCACGACCATGGTCTTGAACGGTTAGACTGCCGTCTTTATTGATGGTCACATCAATGCGTTCACCAAATCCAGACAAGGCTTCATCGACTGCATTATCCACAATTTCCCAGACTAGGTGATGGAGACCAGCACCGTCGGTCGATCCAATATACATACCCGGACGTTTACGGACCGCATCCAACCCTTCTAGCACCTGAATGGCGTCATCATTGTAGTTATTAATATTGATTTCCTTTTTTGACACAAGGAACCTCCTATTTGTTCATCTTTTCTATTTTACAGGTTTTCTAGGGATTTTGCAAAGTTTTTCCCTTTCAGCCGTCACAATTTCACAGGAAATTCTCTGACTTTCTATACCATTTCATGATATAATAGTTCTATGATGACATTTGTATTATTAATTTTAGCTTATCTGCTAGGTTCGATTCCGTCTGGTCTTTGGATTGGACAAATCTTCTTTCAAACAAATCTGCGTGAACATGGTTCTGGAAACACCGGAACAACCAATACTTTCCGAATTTTAGGTAAGAAAGCGGGTATGGCAACCTTTGTGATTGACTTCTTTAAAGGAACCTTGGCCACTCTCCTTCCAATCCTTTTCCACCTTCAAGGTGTATCACCTCTCGTCTTTGGTCTTTTGGCCGTAATTGGACATACCTTTCCTATCTTTGCAGGATTTAAAGGTGGTAAGGCTGTCGCAACCAGTGCTGGAGTGATTTTCGGATTTGCGCCTGTTTTCTGTCTCTATCTAGCAATCGTATTCTTTGGAAGCCTCTATCTAGGTAGTATGATTTCACTGTCTAGCGTTACTGCTTCTATCGCAGCCGTTATCGGAGTTCTCCTATTTCCACTATTTGGTTTTATCCTAAACAGCTATGACCCTCTCTTCATTTTGATTATCCTAGCACTTGCTAGCTTGATTATCATTCGTCACAAGGATAATATCACACGTATCAAAAATAAAACAGAAAATCTTGTCCCTTGGGGATTGAACCTAACCCATCAAAATCCTAACAAATAAAACGCCAGTTTGAAACTGACGTTTTTTTGTATGCTTATTTTGACTTGATGTAGTTGATACCGTCTGCCTTAGGTGCAACTGCTTTTCCAAAGAAGGCTGCCAAGACAAGAATGGTCAAGACATAAGGGGCGATTTGAAGGTAAACCGCTGGCACTCCTTGTAGGAAAGGTAATTGAGAACCGATAACTGCCAAACTTTGTGAAAGTCCGAAGAAGAGACTAGAAAGCATAGCACCAATTGGGTTCCATTTACCAAAGATCATTGCCGCAAGAGCGATAAATCCAGGACCGACAATAGTTGTCACTGAGAAGTTGACAGAAATGGATTGAGCATAAATCGCTCCCCCAATTCCACCAAGGAAACCTGAAATAACAACCCCAAGATATCGCATCTTGTAGACATTGATCCCCAAGGTATCCGCTGCCTGAGGGTGTTCACCAACAGAGCGAAGACGAAGACCAAAACGTGTCTTAAAGAGAATAAACCAAGCAAGGAAAGAGAAGGCAATCGCGATATAACCTAGTAGACTGGTTGACTTGAAGAAGATATCTCCAATCACAGGGATATCAGCCAAAACTGGGAAATCAAAACGTCCAAAAGTCTGGCTTAAGTTATCCGTTTGTCCTTTGTTATAAAGAACTTTAACCAAGAAAACTGCTAGGGCAGGAGCCATCAAGTTCAATACTGTACCACTGACAACATGGTCCGCACGGAAATGAACTGTAGCGACTGCATGGATGAGGGAGAAAATAGCTCCCACGATACCAGCAACTAACAAGGAAATCCAAGGTGTCGCTGCTCCAAGTTGTTCTGCAAACTCAAGATTAAAGACAACTCCAGAAAAGGCTCCCATAACCATAATTCCTTCAAGACCGACGTTAACGACACCACCACGTTCAGAAAAGACTCCTCCGATACTCGTAAAAATAAGTGGTGCTGAGTAAATCAGCATAGAAGAGACCAAGAGGGTGAGTAATGTTGTAATAGACATCCTTACTTACCTCCTTTAACTTGTTTTTTAGGTTTGACAAAGCGTTCGATAATGTAGTGAACGCTGACAAAGAAGATAATAGACGCTGTTACAATGCTAACAAGCTCAGACGGAACTTGCGCAGCGTTCATACCCGGTGCTCCTACTTGCAAAACACCAAATAAGAATGCTGCAAAAAGAATTCCAATTGGTGAATTTCCAGCAAGCAAACTAACTGCCATCCCGTTAAATCCGATAGCTAATGATGAGCCCTGAACGTAAACGTTTTGGAAAGTTCCAAGACCTTCGACAGCTCCACCAAGACCAGCCAAGGCACCAGAGATAATCATTGATAGAATGATTGTACGTTTTGCTGAAATACCAGCGTACTCTGAAGCATGGGGATTGAGACCAACTGCGCGAATTTCAAAACCGAGAGTCGTTTTCTTTAGCAAGAACCAAATCACACCAACAGCAATGATTGCAAAGAAGATTCCGATATTCATACGGGAATTTCCAGTCAACTCTGATAACCATGGTGTCTGATATGTAGCATTGGCACTAACACGAATCGTTGAGTCTGTACTTTGCATAATATCTTTAGGAAAGGCATGAATAAAGGCATTTCCCACATACAATACAATGTAGTTCATCATGATGGTCACGATAACCTCTGACGTACCGAGATAAGCTCTGAGGATCCCTGGAATCGCACCAACGATTCCACCTGCGATCAAAGCAATGATCACTGTTAATGGAATCAAAACGAGACGAGGCATATCTGGATTTGACAAGGCAAACCAACCACTGAGAATCCAGCCTGCCAAAGCCTGACCAGGAAGTCCGACGTTAAAGAAGCCTGCTCGACTGGCAACTGCGAAACCTAGACCTATCAAGACAAGAGGACCCATGGCACGGAAAATTTCTCCAATCCCACGGAGGCTACCAAAAGCTGTATAGAACAACTCCTCATAGCCCCAGATAGCATCATATCCGAAGATCCACATGACAATGGCTCCAAGCAAGATTCCTAAGAATACGGAAATCAAGGGAACCGAAATTTGTTGTAACTTTTTAGACATCACTCTTCTCCTTTCCCAAGTTTCCACCTGCCATCAAGACACCAAGTTCTTGTTTATTAGTCGTTTCTGGCGATACAATACCTTGAATCTTACCATCGTGAATAACAGCAATTCGGTCTGAGACATTTAAAATCTCATCCAATTCAAAGCTGACAACAAGGACAGCCTTACCGTTATCACGCTCTTCAATCAAACGTTTGTGGATATATTCAATGGCACCGACATCCAAACCACGAGTTGGCTGGCTGACGATAAGGAGATCAGGATCACGATCAATCTCACGAGCGATAATCGCTTTTTGTTGATTTCCTCCTGAAAGAGCTGCCGCTGGAACAAATTCGCTTGCCGCACGGACGTCAAATTCTTCCATCAATTTCTTAGCATGTGAAGTGATATTGGCATAGTTCAAAATGCCATTTTTGCTGAGTGGTTCTTTGTAGTAGGTTTGAAGAGCGATATTTTCTGAAATCATCATCTCCAAAATCAAGCCATCACGGTGACGATCCTCAGGAACGTGCCCCACGCTTAGTTCTGTAATTTGTCGAGGATGCATCCCCACGATTGATTTGCCTTTTAATTCAACGCTACCTGACTCAACCTTACGAAGACCAGTAATGGCTTGAATGAGTTCAGACTGACCATTGCCATCAATACCTGCAATACCGACAATTTCACCAGCACGAACATCCAAGGAGAGATTTTTTACTGCTGGTACACCGCGGTTTTCATTGACAACCAAGTCTTTGATAGACAAGACCACTTCTTTGGGTTGTGGTGCCTGTTTTTCCGTTTTAAAGGAGACTGAGCGTCCAACCATCATTTCTGCCAAGTCCGCATTTGTTGCGCCTGCAATTTCAACCGTCTGGATTGATTTCCCACGGCGAATAACTGTCACTCGATCCGATACCGCACGAATCTCATCTAACTTGTGGGTAATCAAAATGATGGACTTCCCTTCTTTGACAAGGTTTTTCATGATTGCCATCAACTCATCAATCTCTGAAGGGGTCAATACGGCTGTAGGTTCGTCAAAGATAAGGATATCAGCACCACGATAGAGTGTTTTCAAGATTTCTACACGTTGTTGGGCACCAACGGAAATATCCGCCACCTTAGCAGAAGGATCCACTGCCAAACCATAACGTTCAGAAAGAGCCTTGATTTCTTTAGTAGCACCAGCTATATCTAGAACACCATTTTTAGTGATTTCACTCCCTAAAATGATATTCTCAGCTACTGTAAAAGCCTCAACCAACATGAAATGTTGGTGAACCATCCCAATTCCAAGACCAGCGGCTTTAGATGGTGAGTCTAGTTTTACAACCTGACCATTCACCACAATTTCACCACTTGTTGGTTCAAGAAGTCCTGCCAGCATATTCATCAGAGTGGATTTACCCGCTCCATTTTCTCCTAAAAGTGCATGGATTTCACCTTTTCGCAGTTGCAAGTTGATTTTGTCGTTTGCTACAAATTCACCAAACACCTTGGTAATATCCCGCATCTCAATGACATTTTCGTGTGCCATATGCTCTTCCTTTCAGAGGTTTATTTTATTTCAATAAAACCTGCTAATCACATTAACAAGCTCTATTGAGACAAAAATTGCCTCAATTCTTAAAGAAGCGACCAATGGCCGCTTCCTAAGAAATGACTTTTATCCATTATTTTTCAGGAACTTTTACGCTTCCGTCAAGGATCTTAGCTTTTGCATCTTCAACAGCTTTTTTACCTTCTTCTGAAAGGTTTGTTACTGCTAGCTCAACCCCTTTATCTTTCAATGAGTAAACAATCACTTGTCCACCAGGGAATTCACCTTTTTCTGTTTTGTTGGCAATATCTTTTACAGTTGTACCAACTTGTTTCAATGTAGATACAAGAACGAAGTTAGATTCTTTACCATCTTTAGAAGTGTATTTACCTTCTGCTGCTTGGTCACGGTCTACACCGATAACCCAAACTTTTTCGTTTTCATTTTTGTTTTCGTTCAATGATTTTGCTTCAGCAAAGACACCAGCACCTGTACCACCAGCTGCTTGGTAGACAACGTCCGCACCGGCAGCGTATTGAGCTGCTGCAATTGTTTTACCTTTGGCAGCATCACCAAATGAACCAGCGTAGTCAACTTGGACTTTGATAGATGGGTCTACTGACTCAACACCAGCTTTGAATCCAGCTGCAAAACGTGAAATAACTTCAGATTCGATACCACCTACAAAACCAACTTGTTTTGTTTTCGTAGTTTTCGCTGCTGCAACACCAGCAAGGTAAGCTGCTTCGTTATCCGCAAATCTTACGCTCGCAACATTATTTTGACCTTCAATCACATCATCAATCAAGACATAGTTTAGGTCAGAGTGGTCTTTTGCAGCTTCCTCAACTGCATTGTGAAGGGCAAAACCAACACCGAAGATCAGGTTGTAACTTCCAGCCGCTTGTTGCAAGTTGTTAGCATAGTCTGCTTCGCTTGTTGATTGGAAGTAAGTGTAACCTTTATCTTTAGAAAGATTATGTTCTTTACCCCAGTCTTGCAAACCTTCCCAAGCTGATTGGTTAAATGATTTATCATCAACACCACCAGTATCTGTTACGATTGCTGCTTTGGTCTTCATTTCTGATGAAGATGAAGCTGCGTTACGAGAAGAGCGGTTACCACATGCAGCAAGTCCAACTGCTGCTACTGCAACTAGACCAAGGCCTAGCCATTGTTTCTTGTTCATTACTGAACCTCCTAAATAAGATGTGCAACGATGTTGCAAGTATGGATTGGTTGGCCACAAGGACCGCATCACTCAGAGAGTGACTCAGACTAGTTTAAGTCTGTAAATGAGTATGGAAGTAACTCCCCGACCGTCATCTCGACCGTCGATTTATCTTTAGCGACTAAGGTCACTTTTAGATCTTGTTCAAAAAATTCAACCATGACCTGGCGACAAGCACCACATGGTGAGATGGGTTTTTCAGTTTGTCCGTAGACAATCAACTCTGAAAACTCCCGTTGCCCCTCCGAAACTGCTTTAAAAATAGCAGTACGTTCTCCACAATTAGTCAAGGGATAACTAGCATTCTCGATGTTCACACCCGTATAAATACTACCATCCTTGGCTACTAAAACAGCTCCGATGGGAAAGTGAGAATAGGGGACATAGGCTTGTTTGCTGGTTTCAATTGCTAGTTCAATCAACTCAGTAGTCGCCATCTGCCAATTCTCCTTTTAAGATTGTTACACCAGCAGATGTTCCGATACGGGTAGCGCCTGCTTCCACAAAAGCGACAGCATCTGCATATGAACGAGCTCCACCAGCTGCCTTAACTCCCATATCTGGCCCGACTGTTTCACGCATCAACTGAACGTCCTCAATAGTGGCACCACCAGTTGAAAATCCAGTTGATGTTTTGACAAAGTCAGCTCCCGCTTTCTGGGATAATTGGCAGGCCACAACCTTTTCATCGTCTGTCAACAAGCAAGCTTCGATAATGACTTTCACCAACTTGTCACCACTTGCTTCTACGACAGCACGGATGTCCGATTCAACCAAATCCAGATTGCCTGATTTGAGGGCACCAACATTGATAACCATATCAATCTCATCTGCACCGTTTTGGACAGCTTCTTTTGTTTCAAAAGTTTTCACAGCTGAAGTTGTTGCTCCCAAAGGAAAACCTACTACTGTACAAACTTTTACATCTGAGCCTTCAAGCCCTGTTTTCGCATGTTTAACCCATGTGGGATTGACACAAACGCTGGCAAAGTCATACTCACGCGCTTCAGATAGCAAACGATCAATTTGTTCTTGACTTGCATCTTGCTTTAAAAGCGTATGATCAATATATTTATTTAACTTCATATTCGGATTCTCCCTGGTTTTATGAGATAATTTCTATAATTTCTCGTAAACTTTGCACTCCATCATTTATTTTAACATATTTTTGAAATTCTGTAACTAGTTCAGAAGAAATTTTTCCATTTGTATAAACTTTTGCAACAATTTCTCCTTTTTGAACGGAGTCTCCAACTTTCTTTTCAAAAACAATCCCTGTTTCATAGTCCAAGTCATCAGTCTTGACTGCACGACCGGCTCCTAGTCTCATGGCATAGAGCCCAAATTCCATTGCAGGAAGAGCTGAAATAACACCTGTATCTTGAGCTGGAATTTCCACCACATGGGCAACTTTGACTGGACGATAAAGATCTTCTAAATCACCGCCTTGTGCTGCTACCATTTCTTCAAACTTAGCCAGTGCTTGGCCATTTTCCAGGTGTTGACGGATTTCCTTGATCGTTTTCTCAACATCAGCCAAGCCAAGCATAATCTGAGCTAGCTCGCAGATAAAGTGACTAATATCTTCTCGGCCTTTTCCTTGGAGAATCTCGATTGCCTCAAGGATTTCAAGACGATTGCCAATGGCTCTTCCCAAAGGCTGACTCATATCGGTAATGACTGCTACTGTTTTTCGACCAACAGCCTTACCAAGATCCACCATGGTTTGAGCCAATTCGCGCGCCTCATCAACAGTCTTCATGAAGGCACCCTCACCGACCGTTACGTCTAGCAAAATGGCATCCGCTCCTGCAGCAATTTTCTTGCTCATCACCGAACTCGCAATCAAAGGAATCGTGTCGACAGTTGCTGTCACATCACGGAGGGCATAGAGAAGTTTATCTGCTTTAACCAGCTGATCTGACTGCCCAATGACAGATACACCAATGTCCTGTACCTGACGAATGAAATCCTCTTGACTTCGTTCGACTTGATAGCCCTTAATGGACTCCAATTTATCAATTGTCCCACCAGTATGGCCGAGACCTCGACCACTCATCTTAGCAACAGGCACGCCGAAACTCGCAACAAGGGGAGCCAAGATTAAGGTCACTTTATCACCTACACCACCAGTCGAATGCTTATCAACTTTAACCCCATCAATAGCTGACAAATCAAACTCTTGACCTGTCTTGACCATATTCATCGTCAGATCAGAAATCTCACGTGTGGTCATTCCTTTAAAATAAACAGCCATAGCAAAAGCAGACATTTGATAATCTGGAACAGTTCCAGCCACATAGCCTTCTACCAACCATTTTATTTCAGCCGTAGTCAGTTCTTGACCATCTCGTTTCTTTTGAATTAAATCAACTGCTCTCATTCTTTCACACTTCTAAGGATATAGTATCCCTTATCTTTCTTTACGATTTCACAATTGCCAAAAACGTCTTCCATCTTATTTCTAGCACTTGGAGCTCCTTGTTTTTTCTGAATGACGATGGTTAAATCTCCTCCGTCATTTAAGAAATCTCTGCTCTTTTCGATAATCTCATGAACAACCTGTTTGCCCGCTCGGATCGGCGGATTGGAAATAACATGGTCAAACTTCCCTTCAACTTGTTCATAGATATTGGATTGGAAAATCGTCGCTTCAATTTTATTTCGTTCAGCATTTTGTCGCGCTAGGTCCAAGGCGCGATTATTGATATCTACCATGGTTGCCTGAACTCCATAAGCCTTGGCCAATGACAAGCCCAATGGCCCATAACCACAACCCACATCAAGGACCGTTTCTCCTTTGTTAACCTCTAGACACTTCAATAAAAGCTGACTCCCAAAGTCAACCATTTTCTTGCTAAAAACACCCGCATCCGTCAAAAAGGTCATGTTTTCTCCCAACAACTCCACTCTCAACTCATGAATGTCGTGAGCAGCATCAGGATTTTCTGCATAATACATTTTACTCATAAAACTATTTTACCATAATTTAGCTTGAATTGTAAATCGTTTACAAAGTGATGATCAAATGAAAAAGACTGAAGAATCCTATTCAAAAAACCTTTTCTTCAATCTCTTTCAATTATTAGAAATACATTACAATCTATCGGGAACTACAAATTATCATAGTCAGGAAAAAACAGATCGCCTGTAATCAAGCACATTTTCATCACTATTGCTTAACCTTAAAATACTTTATTATCAACAGGATTCCCAATATGATGTTTAGATAAAAACCCAACTGATAAGTTTGTGTCAAGATTTCCAAACTTGTCCAAAGTCGTATCAAATCTTCTAGTGACATGCGGAATAGATATCCTTCTGTAGCAATCCACAAAATCAAAAATAGATAACTACCAGCAGCAAGCCATTTCGTCCACCGTTTTTTTAGTATGAAAGCAATCAAGAGCGAACAGATAAAGACAACTGTTACAATAGCATGTTCCATCAAAAAAGTAAAACCGTAATAGGTTTCCACAAAACGTCTACCATTATCCGCATTCGCTCCTTTTATAAAAGGTAAGGCAAAACTTAAAATAAAACAGAGTTCCAATATATAACTTTTTAAGATTTTCATGACACACCTCCTATAAGTTGTGAACCACAAAGCCCACTTTCAATAACTGATAAGTCTTCAGAAACCATTCTCTATCTCATCATTAAATTATTCAACCTCCATCTACCTCTATTATACGATATTGACTTACTACCATCAAGAAACCGCTTTATCTTTTTAGCTTTTTATGGTATGATAAACAAAATATCTAGGGGAAAACAAATGACCAACGAATTTTTACATTTTGAAAAAATCAGTCGCCAGACTTGGCAATCATTGCATCGCAAAACAACCCCTCCCTTGACAGAGGAAGAGTTAGAATCCATCAAGAGTTTCAATGACCAGATTAGTCTGCAGGACGTAACAGACGTCTATCTTCCCCTTGTCCATCTTATCCATATTTACAAGCGCACTAAGGATGATTTGGCATTTTCAAAAGGAATTTTTCTTCAACGCGAAAGTAAATCTCAGCCTTTTATCATTGGGGTTTCTGGTAGTGTTGCTGTGGGCAAATCGACTACTAGTCGCTTACTTCAGATTCTTCTATCACGTACTCTACCGGATGCTACTGTAGAATTGGTGACAACCGACGGTTTTCTCTATCCCAATCAAACTTTGATTGACCAAGATATCTTAAATCGCAAAGGTTTTCCTGAAAGTTATGATATGGAAACCTTGCTGAATTTTCTTGACCGCCTAAAGAATGGGCAAGATGTCGATATTCCTGTCTATTCTCATGAAGTGTATGACATCGTTCCTGGAGAGAAACAACGTGTCAAAGCTGCTGATTTTGTCATTGTCGAAGGCATCAATGTCTTTCAAAACCCTCAAAATGAGCGCCTTTACATTACTGATTTCTTTGATTTCTCCATCTATGTGGATGCAGCAGTTGAAGACATTGAAAGCTGGTATCTGGATCGTTTCTTAAAGCTGCTCAGCTTTGCCCAAAATGATCCCAACAGCTACTACCACCGCTTTACACAAATGCCGATTGGAGAAGTTGAAGCCTTTGCTCACCAGGTTTGGACCAGTATTAATCTCACAAATCTACAAAACTATATCGAACCAACAAGGAATCGCGCCGAGGTCATTCTCCACAAGACTAAAAACCATGAAATCGATGAAATTTACCTAAAAAAATAATTTCCCCTTGTCAAAACCTAAGTTTTCATATATAATGGTATAGTTAGTAAATATGGAGGTAAGAACATTGGCAAACATTAAATCAGCTATCAAACGCGCTGAATTGAACGTTAAACAAAACGAAAAAAACTCAGCTCAAAAATCAGCTATGCGTACTGCTATCAAAGCTTTCGAAGCAAACCCTTCTGAAGAACTTTTCCGTGCTGCTAGCTCAGCTATCGACAAAGCAGAAACTAAAGGTTTGATTCATAAAAACAAAGCAAGCCGCGATAAAGCTCGTCTTTCAGCTAAACTTGCTAAATAAGAAACAGTCCATAGAGGCTGTTTTTTTGTCCTCTAATCAGAAAAGGTAGAAAATGAAAATCGCAATCATAGGATATTCTGGAGCAGGCAAGTCAACTCTAGCTGAAAAGTTGTCAAACTACTACTCCATCCCCAAACTGCATATGGACACACTCCAATTTCAACCTGGTTGGCAAGACAGTGACCGCGAATGGATGTTGACCGAAATGAAAAACTTTCTCACAAAGCACGAAGCTTGGGTCATCGACGGCAACTACTCTTGGTGTTGCTATGAAGAAAGAATGCTGGGAGCTGACCAAATCATCTTTCTCAATTTTTCACCATGGACTTGTCTCTTTCGAGCCTTTAAACGGTATCTCACATACCGAGGAAAGGTCAGAGAAAGTATGGCAGCAGGCTGCCCTGAACGCTTTGATTGGGATTTTATCCGATGGATTCTATGGGATGGGCGGACAAAGAATGCTAAAGAACGCTATCAACGGGTTCAAGAAACCTATCCAGATAAAGTAATTGTCCTCAAGTCGCAAAAGGAGATGGACCACTTCTTAGAAAATCTCGTAAATAACAAGAAAAACCAACGTGCCTAACGTTGGTTTTTTGCTATTACCCAATCACACTTCCATTTGGTACAGCTGGATCAACTGTGAGAAGGGTTAATTGTCCATCATGTTCAGCTGAGAGGGGTACATCAGAATAAGTATTTCATAAAACTATTAAACTCGAAAAAAAGCCCAAATGCTATCTGATTACTGAACATTTCACCTACTAATGAGAAACACTTGCCTCTACTCTATAATAATAAAAATCTTCATCATAATTTCCAGCTGATTGAGTAATAATTAATCGCGGCCGTGAGCTATCTGATTGATCACCCATTGGATTTTTAAAACCTATTTTAAACAATCCAATAGCAGCACTCGTATGACCACTTTGTAAACTAACATATGGAACACTGCTCTTCTTAGATGAATCTTTTATTACTTTAATCCTATTTCCATCCCCAGTTGTTCCATCAGAATTAATTATCAATTCCTTACCGCGACCATTCCTCCATTTTCCAACAAGTGTTGAAATATCTCCATTTTCAATCGCTTCAATATCTAAGTCTACTTCTGAAATTGTATTTTTTTGGTATATTTCCCACCAACCCACTTTATATGGTCTAAGATAACTTTTTCCATAAAGAATTCTATTTTCTTGAATTTTCTCATTATCTGGTCCAGTTTCATTAGCAGGAATAAATGTTAGCACTAATTCTTGCCCAATAATTGCATTTTTATTATCCCCTACAAAATAGACTTCATAATAACCATTATTTTTCTTCGGTTTTTTACTTTTATCTAGCTTGAATTGAGCATGTGTAGAACCACTCCAAAACAGCCAATTTCCCTCTTGTTTGGATATTTTGGGGAAGACTGAGGTTTTATCTTCAAAATAATCTTCAGGACTGTACCCATACAAAGTAAAGTTTGATTCCGCTATTGCTTTTTCTAAATAGTCATTAGAATATGTCCCTTCAAAAGCGCTTAAATCTCCTTGAAGAATATTATCCTTACTATTTTTAAAATAATCAGTCCTACTAGCAAATACCATTTCATGATTCTTATTTCCGTCTGATAAGGTAATTACCGTTAAAATGTTAGATGAATCATCTACATTATTAACTAAAATAGAGATTTTAAAATCCTTATTTCCATCTGATTTATTAAATTCTGTAACAGAAGACCTATTGTTGCCATCTTTCTTCCAATCCGTAGAAAAGTCTCCAAATACATTACCTTCGTCTGTATTATATGAGATTCTCCAATTTTGATTATTTTTAGCAACAGTAGCTTTCTCACCTGTAGAAGAAATATAATCACCTGAAATATCCTCAAAATCTGATTTTATGACTTCAGTAGTAGTTGATTGCACTTCTTGATGTTTACTTTCTTTACGATTTATAAATAAAGAAAACAAAAGAAAAATAGCAAGTAGTAAAACAACTCCTAAATAAAGAATAGCATTTTTCTTCATTCCCAATCTCCAAAATATTATTTATTTTAGTAAAAAAACAGTTTTTCTATACGAAAAATAGAAAACTGTTTTTATCTATAGATTTTACCCAATCACACTTCCGTTTGGTACAGCTGGATCCACTGTGAGAAGGGTTAATTTGCCATCATGTTCAGCTGAGAGAATCATCCCTTGGCTGACATATTTTTTCATCATCTTGCGTGGTTTGAGGTTGGCAACGATTTGTACCTTCTTGCCGACCAATTCTTGTTCGTTTGGATAGTATTTTGCAATTCCTGAGAGGATTTGACGGTCTTCGCCATCACCAGCATCTAGGCGGAATTGGAGCAACTTGTCAGAACCTTCCACTTTAGACACTTCTTTGACTTCTGCGACACGGATCTCAACCTTGTCAAAGTCTTCAAACTTGATTTCATCCTTGTTGAGTTTGAGTTCGACTTCATCTGGATTCCATTCTTTTTCGACGGCTGGCTTGTTGCTTTCCATTTGTTCCTTGATATAGGCAATCTCTTCTTCCATATCCAGACGTGGGAAGATTGGTGTTCCTTTGGCCACAACATTCACATCTGATGGCAAGTCAGCTAGGTTCAAGTTTTCAAGGCTAGCAACTTCTGCCAATCCAAGCTGGGTCAAGACTGCACGACTGGTTTCCATCATAAATGGCTCAATCAAGTGAGCTACGACACGAAGGCTAGCTGCCAAGTGGCTCATGACACTTGCCAATTGGTCACGGTGCTCTTCATCCTTAGCCAAGACCCATGGGGCTGTCTCATCGATGTATTTGTTGGTACGTGAGATAAGAGTCCAGACTGCTTCAAGGGCACGTGGGTAATCAACGGCTTCCATGTGTGTATGGAAGTCAGAGATAGATTGCTCTGCTACTTGAGCAAGAGCATTGTCAAATTCAGTCACACCCTCTACATAGGCAGGGATTTGCCCATCAAAATACTTGTTAATCATAGAAACCGTACGGTTAAGGAGGTTTCCAAGGTCATTGGCCAATTCATAGTTGATACGGCCAACGTAGTCCTCAGGAGTGAAGGTTCCATCTGAACCAACAGGAAGGCTACGCATGAGGTAGTAACGAAGTGGATCCAGTCCATAACGTTCTACTAGCATTTCAGGGTAAACGACATTCCCTTTAGACTTAGACATCTTGCCGTCTTTCATGACGAACCAACCGTGGGCAATCAAGCGGTCAGGCAATTTCATATCCAACATCATGAGAAGGATTGGCCAGTAGATGGAGTGGAAACGAAGAATGTCTTTTCCGACCATGTGGAAGACTGTTCCATTCCAGAATTTATCATAGTTAGCATGATCCTCTTGACCGTAACCAAGCGCTGTCGCATAGTTAAGAAGGGCATCAATCCAAACGTAGACAACATGTTTTGGATTTGATGGGACTGGAACACCCCAGGTAAAGGTTGTACGAGAAACCGCTAAGTCTTCCAAACCTGGCTCAATAAAGTTACGAAGCATTTCATTAAGACGACCATCTGGAGTAATGAAGTCAGGGTGCGATTTGAAAAATTCTACCAAACGATTTTGGTATTTGCTGAGGCGAAGGAAGTAAGACTCTTCAGAAACCCATTCCACTTCGTGACCTGATGGAGCGATACCGCCCGTCACATTTCCAGCTTCATCACGGAAAACTTCCGCAAGTTGGCTTTCTGTAAAGAATTCCTCATCTGATACTGAATACCAACCAGAATATTCGCCCAAGTAGATATCATCTTGAGCAAGTAAGCGTTCAAAGACTTGTGCTACCACTTTTTCATGATAGTCATCTGTGGTACGGATAAATTTATCGTATGAGATATCCAATAATTTCCAGAGTTCTTTGACGCCAACTGCCATACTGTCAACATAGGCTTGAGGCGTGATACCAGCTTCTTCCGCTTTTTGCTGAATCTTTTGGCCGTGCTCATCCAGACCTGTCAGATAAAAGACATCATAGCCCATGAGTCGTTTGTAACGAGCTAGGACATCACAAGCGATGGTAGTGTAGGCAGAACCAATATGAAGTTTACCAGATGGATAGTAAATCGGTGTTGTAATATAAAAATTCTTTTCAGACATAATTTTTCCTTTCCAGGCAAATGAAACCTGTTTTTCTAACACTTCATTATATCATATTTTTAGTGATTTTCGATAGGAAAATCCATACAAAAACAAGACAGATAAATGTCCATCTTGTTTTTTCTGTTCTATATCTTATTCATAACGAAGGGCTTCGATTGGATCGAGCTTAGAGGCTTTATTGGCCGGCAAGACTCCGAAGATCATCCCAACGCTGGCTGACACAGCCAAGCTAAAGAGAGCGATTGGGAGGGAAACCCCGACTTCGATACCTGCAATCATGTTTTGAAGCAATACTCCAGCTAACATGGTCATTCCAGCAGCAATCCCAAGACCGATGACACCACCTAGCAAAGTTAAGATCATGGATTCAATCAAAAACTGTACCAAGATATTAGCCCGAGTAGCTCCGAGAGCTTTTCGTAGACCAATCTCCCGCGTGCGTTCTGTGACCGAAACCAGCATTATATTCATGACACCAGTTCCCCCGACAAAGAGAGAGATTCCTGCGATGGCACTGATGATCGTTGTCATAAAACCAAATAGTTGTTGTACCTCTTGGAAGGCGGCAGTTGCATCCGCAACTTGGTACTCCCCTTGCTGAAGACCAGCAATCTCAGTCAATTTTCGAGCCAACTCTGGTCCCAAGGTCTGCGTTAGACTAGTATCATTGACACGAAAGACGATGTTCGAGATTTCATCAGTATTAAAATTGGCTGCGAGAGAAATATTGGTCGTAATTGGAAGACCACCAATCCCAAAGGCTTTAGCAGTTTTAGCTTCATTACTAGTATAAACACCAATCACACGGTAACTAAATTCATTAACAGAGATGATTTGATTAACCGCAGCTTCTGGACTATCAAACAAACTCTTGGCTAGTTCTTCGTCCAGCAAAATCACACTGGCAAATTCCTTGTAGTCTTGCGGTCTTAGACTTCTACCCGCAACGATTTCATTTTCAACTGCGTTCATGTAGGTGCTATTTCCGCCTGTCAGAGTCGCTCGTTCAACTTTCTTATCCTTATAAGATAGGGTGACGTTGGTCGAGTTGGTGACATAGTAGCTGTCTACTCCTTTAAGTTTAGCAGCCTCCTTGACCCAGGATTCTAGTGGTTTTGGTGGTTCAACATGAACATCCTCTTCTTTCCCGCTGACTGTCAAAGCGGATTGTTTCTGCGTAAAGGAACCATCCTTGCTTTTGATAGGAGAGAAAAAGACATGGATATCCTTCTGTGATTTGGTCATGTTTTTATTGACCTGACGAGACATGGAGTCTCCCAGTGCCATGATGACGACGACAGATGAAACTCCGATGATAATCCCAATCATGGTGAGGAAGGAACGCATCTTGTGGGCCATGATGGATGAAAAGGCAAATTTCAGATTCTGCATCTAGTTTTCCTCCTTTTCTACCAGAGCACTGTCTGATGAGATGACCCCATCACGAATGACAATTTGGCGTTTGGCATAGGCAGCAATCTCAGGCTCGTGCGTGACCATGATAATGGTTTTCCCTTCCTTGTTTAACTCAACCAACAGTTGCATAATTTGATTTCCTGTCTTGGTATCCAAGGCTCCTGTGGGTTCGTCTGCTAGGATGATAGAGGGATTATTTACCAAGGCACGCGCAATTGCTACACGTTGCTTTTGACCACCTGATAACTCAGAAGGCAAATGATGACTGCGCTCCGTCAACTCAACCTTTTCCAGAAATTCCTCAGCCAATTTCCGACGTTTAGAAGCCGAAACACCCGCGTAAATCAAGGGCAATTCGACGTTTTGAAGTGCATTGAGCTTGGACAAGAGAAAGAACTGCTGAAAGACAAAACCGATTTGCTGGTTGCGGACCTTGGCCAGTTGTTTCTCTCCAAGGCCTGCAACTTCTTGCCCTTCAAGGTAGTACTCTCCACTGGTTGGTGTATCCAACATTCCGATGGTATTCATCAACGTAGATTTACCAGAACCAGATGGTCCCATAATAGCAACAAAGTCACCTTCATGAACTTCTAGATTGATATTTTTAAGGACCTGCAGTTCTTGGTCACCATTTCGATAACTCCTACAGATATTTTTGAGACTAATTAGTTTCTTCATCAGCCTTCACCTCTTTTCCTTCTTCCAAGGAAGATGTTGGATTACTGATGACCTTGGCACCGTCTGTCAAACCTGAAGTAATTTCTTGGTTGTCTGCGTCCGCATTCCCCAAAGTAACTTCTACCTTCTTCGCTTTTTTCTGGTCGTCAACGAGCCAGACATAGTTTTTGTCATTTTCGGTAACGACACTTGTTAAAGGAACAAGAATGGCTTTACTCTTGTTCTTAACTTCCACACTGACAGAGAAGCCTTGTTTCAACTCACCAATTTCACTTGTAACGTCGATGGTATAGGGATATTTGGAACCAGAATTACCACCTACTGCAGCCGCAGCATTTGCTGCTTCTCCGTTGTTTTTAGGATAATCTGAGATATAGCTAATCTTACCAGTCCAGCTCTTATCTTGGTAAACCTTCGAAGTAAAGGTAACTTCTTGGCCTACAGAAAGGTTAGCAAGGTTGTATTCAGACAACTCCCCTTTGACCTGCAAGTTTTCATTACTTACGACATGTACTACCACTTGGCTATTACCTGTTGGCGATTTGGAAACATTACGATTAACTTCAACTACAGTCCCTTCTAGTGTACTGAGGACAGTTGCGGCATCTAACTGTGCTTGAGCCTTGTTAAGCTGAGCCACAGCATCTGCACGGTTATCCTTGGCATCACTGATTTGAGAATCAATAGAAGATACGGAAGAAGTCGCTGCTTGCGCTTGTTCTGGGAGTCCTGCTTCTGTTGGAACTTGTGGGGAAGCTGGTACAGCTGAAGCATTTTCACGAGCTTTGTTTAACTCCTCGATATGACGGTCTGCTTTTGCAACTGCACGATCAGCCGCATCATAGGCAGCTTGAGCATCTGCACTGCTGTATTTGACCAACGCTTGCCCTTCTTCGACCTTTTCCCCGACTGAAACGAGAATTTCATCTAAATCTCCCTTACTAGCATCAAAATAAACATATTGTTCATTTTTTGCTGTAACCGTACCTGACAAGAGAACCGATGAAGCAACAGAACCTTCCTTAGCAGTAACGATATGAGAGGTTTCCTCCTTGACTGCTGACTGGGAAGGTTGTCTAAAAATCAAAATCCCCGCAGCACCGATAACAATAGCACTGGCAACACCAATCGCTGTGTATAATTGCCATTTTTTTGCCTTCTTATTTCTTTTCATTTTTAAGCTCCTTTATTCTTTTGCCTTACAAAAACCATTATATCAGAAATACCGAGACCAAACAATGACAGTTCAGATGGAAACAATGATAGTTCAGGATCATTATTTCGTTCGGTATTCGTTTATTGGATTATTGTGCTAGATATATAATACAATATCTTTTTGAATTTGGCAAGCGTTTTTATAATTTTTTTATCGTAGCAGATTTTTGCATTCAAAAAATAAAAACGATAGAATATGACTATCAAAGCTATAAGGAGTTTTCTATGAGAGAATTTGATATCATCGCTATCGGCGGAGGGAGCGGTGGCATTGCCACTATGAACCGCGCTGGCGAACACGGTGCTAAAGCAGCTGTTATCGAGGAGAAAAAATTAGGTGGAACCTGCGTCAATGTCGGCTGTGTTCCTAAGAAAATCATGTGGTATGGAGCGCAAATCGCTGAAAGCTTCCACCACTACGGTCCTGACTATGGTTTTACAAGTTCAGATGTTCAATTTGATTTTGCTAAACTTCGTCAAAACCGTGAAGCCTACATCGACCGTGCTCGCTTATCTTATGATGGAAGTTTCAAGCGCAACGGGGTTGATTTGATTGAAGGTCGTGCTCATTTTGTTGATTCCCACACCGTTAGCGTCAATGGTGAATTGATTCGTGCCAAGCATATCGTGATTGCGACTGGCGCTCGTCCAAGCATCCCAACTATTCCTGGAGCTGAACTCGGTGGCAGCTCAGACGATGTCTTTGCTTGGGAGCAACTTCCTGACTCCGTTGCGATTCTTGGAGCTGGTTATATCGCGGTTGAATTAGCAGGTGTTCTCCACGCGCTAGGAGTAAAAACGGATTTGTTTGTCCGTCGTGATCGTCCCTTGCGTGGTTTTGACAGTTACATCGTTGAAGGACTTGTCAATGAAATGGAAAAAACAGGTCTACCTTTGCACACACATAAGGTACCCGTCAAGCTCGAAGAAACGGAGCAAGGTATTACCATTCATTTCGAAGACGGCTCTAGTCACACTGCCAGCCAAGTTATCTGGGCTACCGGTCGCCGTCCAAATGTAGACGGTCTGGAGTTAGAAAAGGCTGGCGTCACACTCAACCAACGTGGATTTATCCAAGTAGATGAATACCAAAATACAGTTGTAGATGGCATCTATGCTCTTGGAGATGTTACTGGTGAGAAGGAACTGACCCCGGTAGCCATCAAGGCAGGACGTACCTTATCTGAACGCCTCTTCAACGGGAAAACAAATGCCAAGATGGACTACACGACTATCCCTACTGTTGTCTTCTCCCACCCAGCAATCGGAACGGTTGGTTTAACCGAGGATCAAGCTATCAAAGAATACGGCCAAGATAACATCAAAGTCTACAAATCAAGCTTTGCATCCATGTACTCAGCTGTTACAAACCATCGTCAAGAATCACGCTTCAAACTCATCACAGCTGGTGCTGACGAAAAAGTTGTTGGCCTTCACGGACTTGGTTACGGAGTGGATGAGATGATTCAAGGATTCGCTGTTGCTATTAAGATGGGAGCAACCAAGGCAGACTTTGACGCTACAGTAGCTATCCACCCAACTGCTTCTGAAGAATTTGTGACCATGCGCTAATTATCGCAAGAGACCTGAAAAGGTCTCTTTTTACTTGCAAAATCCGCTGTTACAAAATTGTTACCTCGTTATAAAAAATAGGTTGACTTTTTCTTCTGAATTAGTATAATAGTTACTATAATTTTGAAAAGAGGTTAACAGTTTTGAAAAAAGCTCATATCTACGCTATCCCTGCTATCGGTGCTGCTCTCATCGCCGTTTTAGCACAAATCAGTCTCCCTATCGGTCCTGTCCCCTTCACTCTACAAAACTTTGCGATCGGTCTGATTGCTACTGTTTTTAGACCCAGAGAAGCTGTTCTATCTGTTGCTCTCTATCTCCTGCTGGGTGCCATTGGTTTACCTGTTTTTGCAGGGGGAGGAGCTGGATTTCACGTTTTAGTCGGCCCAAGTGCAGGCTATCTTTGGTTCGACCTTGTCTATGCTGGACTTACATCTTATCTCATCCATCAAAAAAGTGGCTACATTCGCATTTTCCTAGCCAACCTCTTGGGTGACTCCCTCGTCTTTGTCGGAGGTATTCTCAGCCTCCACTTCCTTGCTGGGATGCCATTTGATAAGGCGCTTGCAGTAGGTGTCCTTCCCTTTATCCTTCCTGATCTTGGTAAGATTATTGCCATTAGTTTCATTAGTCGTCCCCTACTCGAAAGATTGAAAAGTCTTCCATATTTTTCAAGATAAAAAATAGTCCAGAACCATTGTTCTGGACTATTTCCTTTCTAAGAATCAACTGTACACTATTTAGCTACTTGACTATTCTTATACCAGTATGAATATTAATCGTTTTATTCTTCAAATTATAGCTATTCACAATATGCAAAGTAGAAAAGTATTCTAATTGATTCAAACCAAATAAGCTTCCATTGATTTTGGATGCTTAGCAATTGTATACTTTTCAGAAAACGCATTTTCAATGATTGAGCTATATTTTATAAATTATTTGTGATACAATAGAGCTACCTAAAAGATTCAGAAAATTTAATGTTCATTGATTGTTTATATTAACTTGAACATTCTGATTTTTCTTCATTCAAAAATAACTGTAAATAATTATAAGTAGAAAGGTAATTCTATGGCAAAGAATACTCGTGAGCTAATCATTAGAGCTCTCATCACACTAGCTAAGAAAAATCCTCAGCGTAGTTCCTTTACAATGACTGAAATTGCTGCTGAAGCTGGTATTTCACGACAAGCGATTTATCAAAAGCATTTTAACAACTTTGAAGATATTATCGAATACATTCACGAAGAGACCAATCAGCACATTTTTAACGTCTTTAATAAGTACTGCCCTAGCAATGATGGAGATCCTATCAGCTTTTTAGCAGACCATATACTTCCTCTCATATACGAAAAAAGGGAAGTTATTAGCACCTTGTATACCACACAAGTCGACCCATGTTGGAAGGAATTTCTGCGTGGAATATACTCAGAGTGGGTACTAAAGAATGTCAATTACCAACTGAAATATAATTTTAATAAAGAGGACATCGCTTATATCATTACGACCATGGCAATCTCTTTCATTGAAGTCTGGATTCGTAAAGATAATCCAATTCCACCTGAAGAGTATAGAGAGACTTTCATTCAATTGTCTAAGACTTCTCTCTGTGACTATATTGTGTCCTAAAAAAAGAATCTTGAGTTGCACTCAAGATTCTTTTTATTGTCCCCCTTTAAAGGCATCGACCATTACCTGAAATTCTTCATTGGAAAGCGTGATTCCTTTGCCCATTTTGGTATGGTCAGGACTCCAAGAACGAATATCAAACTTTGCAGGGGCACCATTAAAGCTAACTCTATTTAGTTCTTTTGTCCATCCTTTGTCATTTTCAGACAAGGTGAGCAAGTGTTCTTCAATCTCAAATGTAAATTCTGCCATTTTAACTCCTTTATGTGATATGCTTTCTATAGTCTATTCGTAAAAATCTTGTGGTTTTTAGGAAAATTTTATATAATGTGGATATATAAGAAGGGAGGACTCTATGAGACAGACATTCAAACTAGTTCTAGATAAACTACATGGTTTTCTCAATGGGAATGATGATCATCCTCAAATCGAGGATAACTCCCTCACTGCTATGATTGAACAAGCCATCCAGAAAAAGACGGCTGTTCATGTTATACTTGCTGAGACAAGTTTTACGGGTGATATTGTTAAACACGATGCTAATCGCCAACAAATTATCGTCAAAAATTTTTCAAAAAACGTAACTCGAATCATTCGTATCAGTGACATTAAGCGACTTCGTTTCGTTCCCTCAACTGTACAAAAAGCTCAGAAAAGTCTATTTAAGAAAGAGTGAGATGTTCTTTGCATCCCACTCTTTTTCTTAACGGATTTGTTCAAAATGAAGATGAACGGCGATATGGTCGCCATAACCACTTCTCTCCAAATCGCGTTGCAAACGATAAGAGATATAGTGTTCTGCAATTGTGATGTAACCAGCTCCAAGTAAGCGGTGCTCAACCATTGATTGGATCATGCTGATAGTAGCACGTTCTACTTTTGCTTCTTCCAAGTCCAAAACGACTTTTTTAGTAACTTGCGCTAGGTTTTGACGCAGGTCATCGGTCAAAACATAAACTGTTTGAGCTGCTTTTAGGACAGCTTGGTAAATTTTATCTGGATCAAATTCAGCAATTTCTCCATTACGTTTGATTACTTGCATAAGGTTCTCCTTTATTCTTTGTTCTCTTTGATTTCTGCCAGCATTTTTTCTTCTTCGACTGTCAGTTGGTAGTTTTCTAATAAGTCAGGTCTGCGCTGGTAGGTCTTCTTCAGACTCTCATACAGTCGCCACTGACGAATCTTTTCATGGTGTCCACTCATGAGAACATCTGGTACAACCATACCTCGATAGTCATAAGGGCGAGTGTATTGGGGGTATTCGAGAAGTCCTGAAGAGAAACTATCATCCTGGTGACTAGACTCCTTACCAATCACTTCAGGAATTAGGCGAACAGTCGCATCAATCATGGTCATGGCCGCCAATTCTCCTCCAGTCAAAACATAGTCTCCTAGGGAAATTTCATCGGTTACCAAGGTCTTGATGCGCTCGTCATACCCTTCATAGTGACCACAGATAAAGACCAGTTCCTCTTCCTGGGCCAAATCCTCAGCGCAAGCCTGATCAAACTGTTTCCCAGCAGGATCAAGAAGAATGACACGGGGATTTTTCTTTTCAATAGCATCAAAGGCATCGAAAATAGGTTGGGCACGGAGCAACATTCCTTGACCGCCTCCGTAGGGCTCATCGTCAACATGACGGGCCTTTTCAGCGTATTCTCTGAAATTATGATACTGGATATCCAAGAGCCCTTTTTCTCGAGCCTTCCCAACAATCGAGTGTTCAAGCGGTGAAAACATCTCTGGAAAGAGGGTTAAAATATCAATCTTCATCGTCTAACCCTTCTAAGATTTCCACTTGAACCCGCTTGTTTGGAATATCAACATGGAGAACCACTAGTGGGATATAAGGTAAAAGCAAATCTCGCTTACCTTTTCGCTTGACCACCCAGACATCATTGGCTCCTGGTTGTAGGATTTCCTTGATAGTTCCAATCAAGTTGTCACCCTCGTAAACATCCAAACCGATAATCTCGTGATAATAGAATTCACCATCATCTAAATCGTTCAAATCTTCCTCAGCAACCTTGAGGCTATAACCCTTGTACTTTTCAATTGCATTGATATGGTACATGTCTTTGAATTTGATAATGTCAAAATTCTTATGCTTACGGTGGCTAGCAATGGTCACTGTTTGGACAAACTGATCTTTTTCATCGAATAAAGCCAGCTCTGCTCCCTTTTTAAATCGATCTTCTGCAAAATCCGTCACAGACAAGACTCGCATCTCACCCTGCAGACCCTGCGTATTGACGATTTTCCCAACATTAAAGTAGTTCATCTTGTCTCCTGTATCTATTTCTATCCATCTTATTCTGACAGTTCTCGAATAATAGTCGCAATTTTTTCTGATTCTGACCATTGTAAATAATGGTGATTCCCTCCTAAAATGAGTTTAGTATTGGAAGTCCAATATTCTGATTCTCTGTACTCTTTTTCTCTATAAGCCTGACAAAAAATAAACACAGGGATATAAGATTCTATAGATACATTCTCAAAATCTTCCTCAGTAATCTCTCCAGATATCTGAAATCCTGGATCTTGATTTTCCAATTCTGAGCCTTTTTCTTGCATTATTTCCCAGATTTCTTTATTAATTTTAGGGCTAAATGTTGCTTGAGTTAAGTTCTTAAAATAAAGTTCAGGACCACACTCGTCAATCAGCCTCATCTGCTCTTCCATTTCTGGATAAGGATTTTCTGAAAAATCAGCAAACATGACGTTTTTAGTTGTCGGTTCAATTGCAAGTAAAGCCTGACACTTAATTGGTTTCTTGAGTAATTTGCAAGCTAAAATTCCACTCAAACTATGTGCACAAAGTATATATTCAGAAATCCCTAATTCTTCAAGTACTTCATAAACCGCATCTGCAAGATTATCTAGATTTTTTCCAGATTGGTCATGAATCGAACTCCTACCTGTGTTCGGAAAATCAATTGTCAAATAACCAATTGTAGGAGGAAGTTTTTCAAGTATAAGTGAAAAATTTTCATAACTTGGTAGCAAACCTGCGCCACTTAAACAAACTAGCACTTTCTTTTGCTTTTGATAAGTAACAGAGAGACTACCAATTTCTGTAGATACTTCAATCCTCTTCATAAAGAAATCCACTCATTCTATATAATGAATTATTAAAAATCCTTATCCTTTATTTTATCACGTTCCAGGGATTTTCACAAGTTGGATAAGTCCTATCTTACAAGGCTACTACTTCTTCAAAAAAATCACCAACTATCTGATTAAACTCTTGAGGATGGTCATTCATCGGTTGGTGTTTGCTCTCTGAAATTGTTACTTGACGCGCATTGGGATTTAGAGCAATGATACCATCATAGGTCATTTTTAGGTGTTTGGGAAAATCATTTTCGCCTCTTACTAATAGCATGGGAGGATTTCCTTTATATCCTTCTATCTCATGGACTGCCAAGAAACCTGTGATTCCAAGATTCAAGAAAACATCTCGTCCAGTTTCTATAATGGCCGTCTTGACCAATTCTCTTGTGATAGGATTATCTGTACACATTTTTGAGTTCTTATCTGCAATCACCTTCCAAGGAATCGTTTTATACATAAGAGAACTATATTTGATTCGACCTCTTTCTTTATCTGATAGGTAACGATGCTGTCCCCAACTATCTACCATGACCAAGGCTAGGACTCTTTCTGGATGGCGATAGGTGTACTCTTGAAGTGGATTTCCTCCCCAAGAATGACCAACCAATATCACCTTATCTAGCTGGAAATAGGACAAAATAGCATCTACATCTTGAACAGCACCTTCTAAGTCAGGTAGACCAACTTTCATAGGTGATTCCCCCTGCCCTCGAACATTGACAAAATAGAGGTCAAATCCCTCAAAAGCATCATACTGGTGGGCCCACATCTGACTCCGTCCACAAGCTCCATGATAAAAAATAATGTGTCCTTTACTTGCGTTCCCAGGACGATGATAAACAACCAAATCACAATCTACGACTGCTATAAGGTGACGTTCCAACATCTCGTGTTCTCTGTTATAAAAAGCAATAGCTTCAGCTATATCATTTTGCTTCATTTTTACATTCGCTCCTCTTTATCCTAGTATTATTCTTTTTATCTATTTTAACATGCTATATTAAAATCATCGTTTTCTAAACTTCATTTCATTAAAAATTTTGAATTTTCTGCATCATTTAGATAAAGAAAAAGACTGCTAAGCAATCTTTACTTTTTTCTCATCAGATTCATGCCTAAAATTCCAGCAATAATCAGAGCAGCTCCTATCACATGGTAACTATAAATTGGTTCGTGGAGGATAAGAGCCCCAGCTAGAATAGTCAAAACTGTTCCAAGATTGCCAAAGACACTGACTGTTGATGCCCCAAGGCGAACGATAGCATAGATAGAGAGACTACCAGTAACTATAGAGGCTAAAATTCCCAAATAGAGGATGGAAAGCAGATAGGGTAGCTTTCCAAGTGGCACAAAGTAAGCTAATATGTTCCCCTCTAGATAGTGGGAGGTCAGACTCAGCGCATTAAAGATGAAGAAGCCAACAAATATCACAACAGCTGTCATATCCATGGCCCGATAGCGACCTCCTTTAGCCTTGCTGAGAATATTGTTTATCGCATTGGCGAGAACAGATCCCAACATCAAGAGAAAGCCTAAGCTAGCAGTTTCCGTGCTAAAGTTTGCTCCTTTGCTAAAGAAGATGAAAACTACTCCTGATACGGATAAAATTAAAAAGAACTTTTGAAGCAAGCTTGTCTTTTCCTTGAGAAAGACTGATGCTAAAAGGAGAGTAAAAATCGGAACAAGCGCTTGTAAAATTCCCGCTTCAGAAGACGATATATACTGTAGAGCAAAGGATTGGAAAATAAAAAAGAGGAGTGGATAGAAAAGGCTCATAGGGAGAATAGAAAGGATACCTTTTCTACTTAAACTCACTTTGATAAGTTTGGTTTGATGAAGGACGACCAATACTAAAGCTGCGATTGTATAGCGATGTGCTAAGTTGGTGAGAGGACTGGTATAGCTCAAAGCAATCTTAATAAATAAAAAAGAAAAACCAATGATTGCTGAAAAGGATAAGGCTGCTAGGTAAGCTTTTGTTTTCTCGTTCATAGACTGTTACTCCCTTTAAAAATAGCTATTCTCAAGATTGATTGACTAGAATTCTTTGAGGCTGTCTATCCATTTTAGCATAGTAAAATCCTAGATGCTATTTCTAGGATTGGTATTTTATTCCTTCTTTCACCGTTTATCTATTACATTAGCTAAAAAGGATTCAGCCAGTCTGATCTGCTTTTCTCGTTCTTGTCTCACAAGTTCTAACTTGTCTGCCTCTTGGAGATTCCTTACTTTGATAGCATAATCCGCGGAAACGATGGCGTGTCCTCTCATATGGGCTGTTGAAATAGCTTGTACAAAGACTCTGGCAGCGTACTTAGCGATTTGATTTTGGGCATTTTTAGAGAGGAGATTTGCTGCGAAACCTGCTTTTCTCAACTCATGAGGTGAGAACTCATTTCTCAATCGTGCATCAAAAGCCTCATAAGCTTGCCGAATTATTTTATTTTTCTCACCTTCATCACCGATGTCAATTAAAGATAAGAAATTTCGCGAGTTCTCTAATGCCCATCGAGCTAGTTATTTCTGAGGAAGTCTATCCAGTATTTGTTCTAGTTCCAATCTTTTCTCAGAGTCGTCCCAAATGGCAACTTTGTAAGGACTGGGTAGGTGATTCATTTTAGTCTTATAGGCAGTTCGTTCAAACTCATTCCATGCATAGTCCTCTGGTTTCATTGCTTTCTCATTCTTTCTTACTAGCTAGCGTAAGCTAGGAGAAACCTTTCATATTAGTGAAAAGAGATTACTCCTAGTTCTCTTAGAAGTTATCCAAAAATCCTTCCAAATCTCTTTCATGCTGATACTTAATGGCAGCTTTCTTATCTTTGTCAAAGATGGTTTTGGTTAGATCTATGTCATTAATAGCCGCAATTGCGACAGTGTAGTGAATAATATCTGCCAGTTCTTTGGCTAGTTCCTCATTTGAGTCCTGGACACCCTCTTTTCGACCAGAGCGCCCATTCAAGACCTCAGCTACTTCTCCGACTTCCTCCACTAGCTTGATAAAGAGGCCTTCCTCAGTTCGAGACTGTTGGTAATGTTCGAGTAAGTAAGCTTGTAATTGTCTAAAGGTTAAATCCTTCATCTTCTCCTCCTCACAAAAAAACGAGACATTTGTCCCGCTTTCTTTATTTTTCATCGATAACGATTCTTACTTTTTTGTCTTCAGTTGGGACAGAGTAGACAATCGTTCTTATCGCTGAGATAGTGCGACCCTTACGACCGATAACACGACCGACATCGCTTTGGTCAAGATCCAAGTGATACTCCAAAAACTCTGGTGTGTCTTCAATCTTGATAGTTAAGGCATCAGGTTGTGAAATCAAAGGTTTCACAATCGCAATAATGAGATTTTCAATCGTATCCATCTGTCAACCTACTTTAAACTTATTTTGAGAATTTAGAATCGTGGAATTTTTTCAATACGCCTTCTTTTGAAAGGATATTGCGAACTGTATCTGAAGGTTGAGCTCCATCAGCCAACCATGCAAGAACGCGGTCTTCTTTCAAAGTTACTTGGTTTTCAGCAACAAGTGGGTTGTAAGTCCCAACTGTTTCGATAAAACGTCCGTCACGTGGTGAACGTGAGTCTGCTACGTTGATACGGTAGAAAGGTTTTTTCTTAGAACCCATACGAGTCAAACGGATTTTAACTGCCATTTTTTAATGTCTCTTTTCTTATTTTTTATTTCGGTGAAATAGCTGAGCTATTTAGCACATGTTCTATTATAGCAGATTTCTGACAGGTGTCAAGAAAAAAACTTGACAGAGTTTTAATTTTTTTTTACTACTAGAAATTTTTAGTAAAATCTTTTACATTTGAAATCACCTTCCTTTTAAGGTACAATAGTAGAAATGAATTTTTGAGAGGTTAACAATGAAAAAACTAGCAACCCTTCTTTTACTATCAACGGTAGCCCTTGCTGGATGTACTAGTATCCAACGTGGTCTCCGTGGTGATGAGTATGTCGACTCTAGTATCTCAGCAGAAGAAAGCTCAAAAGCAGCTGCTCAGGCTGCCAAAGATTTGAATGACGCACTAACTAATGAAAATGCCAACTTCCCTCAACTTTCTAAAGAAGTTGCCGAAGATGAAGCAGAAGTCATTTTACACACAAATCAAGGCGATGTACGCATCAAACTCTTTCCAAAACTAGCACCTCTAGCAGTTGAAAACTTCCTTACTCACGCTAAGGAAGGCTACTATAACGGCATCACCTTCCACCGTGTCATCGATGGTTTTATGGTACAAACTGGGGATCCTAAGGGAGATGGTACAGGTGGCCAATCCATCTGGCATGATAAGGATAAAACAAAGGACAAAGGAACTGGTTTCAAAAATGAAATCTCTCCTTACCTATACAATATCCGAGGGGCCCTTGCTATGGCTAACACAGGGCAACCAAACACCAACGGTAGCCAGTTCTTCATCAACCAAAACTCAACAGATATTTCTGCGAAACTTCCTACCAGCAAGTATCCAAAGAAAATCATCGAAGCCTATAAAGAAGGCGGAAATCCTAGCCTAGACGGCAAACACCCTGTTTTTGGTCAAGTCATCGATGGCATGGATGTTGTCGACAAGATTGCCAAAGCTGAAAAAGATGAGAAAGACAAACCAACTACCGCTATCACCATTGACAGTATCGAAGTGGTCAAGGACTACGACTTCAGCAAAAAATAAGCCATCAACAGATAAGGAGACGATGATATGATTCTATTTTGGGGTTCTAAAGGCTATCAAAAAGATTTGGGACATACGCAAACTGCGATCGAATGTGATTACTGTAACAATGTTGACACTTGGGAGATTGTAGAAACTGGACGCAAGTTCACCCTCTACTGGATTCCACTTTTCCCTTATGGTAAAAGCTACTTCGTTTCTTGTCCGATTTGCCACTACGGTAAAGAAATTGAGAAATCTGAAGTTGAAAACTTTTTAAATTACTAGTCAAAAAGGCCAAGTCATTTCGACTTGGCTTTTTTACTGCTTTTAAGTTAACTTGTTAAAGTCCCAGATTTGGTCCATCCAGCCTTCATAAAAGTCTGGTTCGTGGCAAACCATGAGAATGCTTCCTTTGTATTCTTTAAGCGCGCGTTTGAGTTCATCCTTGGCATCTATATCTAGGTGGTTGGTCGGCTCATCCAGCACTAAAACGTTGTTTTCACGGTTCATCAAGAGACAGAAGCGTACCTTGGCTTGTTCTCCACCTGATAAGACCTGAATTTGGCTTTCGATGTGCTTGGTTGTCAAACCACAACGAGCAAGGGCTGCACGGACTTCTGCTTGGTTAAGGGCAGGAAAGGCATTCCAGACAGCCTCTAGTGGTGTTTGACGATTTCCACCTTCTACTTCCTGTTCAAAGTAGCCCAGTTCTAGGTAATCACCTCGTTCAACTTCTCCAGCAATTGGTGGGATAATTCCCAAGAGAGACTTCAAGAGAGTTGTTTTCCCGATACCATTGGCTCCAATAATGGCAACCTTTTGATTGCGTTCAAAAGTAAGGTTTAAAGGCTTGGTAAGAGGACGGTCATAACCAATCTGCAAGTCCTTGGCTTGGAAGATAAAGCGACCAGGAGTACGAGCCGGTTTAAAATCAAAGGATGGCTTTGGTTTCTCGCTTTGCAGTTCAATGATATCCATCTTGTCGAGTTTCTTTTGACGGGACATGGCCATATTACGCGTTGCAACACGGGCTTTATTGCGGGCTACGAAATCCTTGAGGTCGGCAATTTCTTTCTGTTGACGCTCATAGGCTGCTTCCAGTTGAGATTTCTTCATGGCATAGATTTCTTGGAACTGGTAGTAGTCACCAGAGTAACGCGTCAACTGTTGATTTTCCACATGGTAGACGATATTGATTACGTCGTTGAGGAAAGGAATATCATGCGAAATAAGGACAAAAGCGTTCTCATAGTTTTGGAGATAACGCTTGAGCCAGTCAATGTGTTCAGCATCCAAGTAGTTGGTTGGCTCGTCAAGCAGCAAAATATCTGGCTTTTCAAGGAGGAGTTTAGCCAAAAGCACCTTGGTTCTTTGTCCACCTGATAAGGCTGTTACATCTGTATCCATGCCATAGTCCATGACACCGAGAGCACGCGCTACTTCATCAATCTTAGCATCCAAGGTATAGAAATCTCGACTCTCCAAACGGTCTTGGAGTTCGCCAACTTCTTCCATTAGCGCGTCAATATCTGCTCCGTCTTCTGCCATTTCCATATAGAGGTCATTGATACGAGCTTCTGCTTTAAATAGCTCATCAAAGGCTGTACGCAAGACATCACGCACGGTTTGACCTTCCTTTAGCACAGCGTGCTGATCCAGATAGCCAGCAGTCACATATTTGGACCACTCCACCTTCCCTTCATCTGGCAACATCTTACCTGTTACGATGCTCATAAAGGTTGATTTTCCTTCACCATTGGCACCGACTAAGCCGATATGCTCACCCTTGAGGAGACGGAAAGACACATCTTCAAAAATTGCACGGTCACCAAAACCGTGACTTAAATTTTTAACTTCTAAAATACTCATTCTAATTCCTTATCTTATTTTTATGCAGTCCTTTATAGAGGAGCCAAGCCAGATAGCCTCCCAAGGTATTGGTCCACAAATCATCAATCTCAAAGACGCGATTAAAGTCGAATAAAAAATCTAAAACTAGTTGTGTACACTCGATTCCTAGACTCAGAAGAAAACTGAGAAGGATGATTTTTTTGGTTTGTCGTAAGTTTGGACAGAGGTAGAGCAGTTGAAAGACCAGAGGGAAAAGCAAGAAGACATTTAAAATATTCTGCAAAAAGATCCAAAGGACTTGTCCCAAACTAGTCACTTCACCCAGATTCCAAAGGGAGTTTAAGGGAGTTAAAAGAAAAACCAGGCGTCCAAAAGTTTGAATACCTGGAGTTTCCACTCCTGTAGGAAGTTGAGGCTGGGGAGTGAAGCAAAAACAGACAATGCATAGGCTGTAAACAGCCACTCCCAATCTTAAGATTAATTCTCTTTTTTTAGTCATTTTATGGATTTACCGCTGCGACTGCCTTCTGGCGGTCACGTTTCATTGTATTGGAGCGTAATTGTCCACAAGCTGCATCAATATCTGTACCATGCTCTTGACGGACAACACAGTTGACCCCTTTTTTCTTGAGGGTATCGTAGAAGGCCATCACGCGCTCTTTAGGACTACGGCTATATTGGTCATGTTCACTAACTGGGTTATAGGGAATCAAGTTGACATAAGACAATTTCTTGATGTTCTTGAGCAATTCAGCCAACTCCAAGGCTTGTTCAACACCGTCGTTGACTTCATTGAGCATGATGTATTCAAAGGTCACACGGCGATTGGTTGTTTCGATATAGTACTCAATAGCTGCAAAGAGCTTTTCTATCGGAAAGGCACGGTTAATCTTCATGATGCTTGAACGCAATTCATTATTGGGTGCGTGAAGAGACACAGCCAGATTGACCTGTACACCTTCATTAGCAAAGTCACGAATTTTATGGGCCAAACCTGAGGTTGAAACAGTGATGTGACGAGCACCGATAGCCATTCCCTTGTCATCATTGATGGTACGGACAAAATTCAAAACATTGTTGTAATTATCAAATGGTTCACCAATTCCCATAACAACGATATGGCTGACACGTTCATCCTGACCACGTTCATCAAAGTATTTCTGAACCAACATAATCTGCGCTACAATTTCCCCGTTATTGAGGTCACGTTGCTTCTTGATCAAACCTGACGCACAGAAGGTACAACCAATATTACAGCCGACCTGAGTGGTCACACAGACTGACAGCCCGTAGTGTTGACGCATCAGTACTGTTTCAATCAACATACCATCTGGCAACTCGAAAAGATACTTAACAGTACCGTCAGCCGACTCTTGTACGATGCGTTGTTTCAATGGATTTACCACAAACTGCTCATTGAGCTTGGCAATCAAACCCTTGGAAAGGTTGGTCATTTCTTCAAATGACTGGACACGTTTACGGTAGAGCCATTCCCAGATCTGATCTGCTCGGAATTTCTTTTCTCCTTGTTCTAATACCCATTCTTGCATGGCTTGACGTGTTAAACTATAAATAGACGGTTTCATCTCTTCTCCTTATTCTCTATCTATTTTTGACGAATGACAAAATGGCGCTGTCCCTTGTCCTCTTTCTGAGACTTTTGGTCCTTATGACGACGTCTATTTCTCTTATCCGCATTTGGTTTTCTCTTGTTTTGCGAAGGTTTCTTTCCTCTTCTAGGAAGGTTTTCCTCATCCTTTTTACGCATTTTTTTGTCAAATGACGCACGCTTAGGTGCTTGGTTTTCTAAGACAAAATAAGCACAACCATAACTACAGTACTCCAAAAGATAATCTTGTAAGCGACTAATCTTTTCAATTTTTTCCTCAGTACGTTCGTCTTTGTAAAAACCACGTAGGCGGAGCTGTTCATTACTCCAGTCCCCCACGACATAATCAAACTTGGTCAACACTTCTGAGAAGCGTTGATTAAAGACTGTCACATCGAAGGCATCCTTGATATTTTCAACCAAGGTAAAAGCAATCCCTTCAGTCTCAACCTTATCCCCATTCACATGAAATTCTGGGCCAGGAAACTTGTTATAGTTGTATAATTCAGGTGCAATTTCTTTACGCATAGTCTTCCTTTTCCACGATTACTTAACACTCTATTTTACCATAATTTCTAGCAGTTAGCACGTTTCTCATGAAAATGAAAAAAGTCTGACGATTCTGTCAGACTTCCGCTTTATAACCTTAAAAAGAGAAGAACAATTCTTCCCTCCATATTTTATTATTTAGCTGCTGCGTAAAGCTCGTCTACCTTGTTCCAGTTAATTACTGAGAAGAAAGCTTTGATGTAGTCAGGACGAACGTTGCGGTATTTCACGTAGTAAGCATGTTCCCAAACGTCCAAGCCCAAGATTGGTTTTTTGCCTTCTGAGATTGGTGTATCTTGGTTTGCTGTTGAAGTCACTTCAAGCTTCCCTTCTTTGTTGACAACCAACCATGCCCAGCCAGAACCAAAGCGAGTTGTAGCTGCTGCTGTAAAGGCTGCTTGGAACTCTTCAAATGAACCAAATGTTGCATCGATTGCTGCTGCAAGTTCTGCTGAAGGAGCAGTCTTTTCAGGAGTCATCAATTCCCAGAAAAGAGCGTGGTTCAAGTGTCCACCACCATTGTTGATAAGCGCTTGGCGGATATCAGCTGGGATAGATTCTACATCAGCAAGCAAAGCTTCAAGGTCTTCACCGATTTCAGGGTGTTTTTCAAGAGCAGCATTGGCATTGTTGACGTAGGTTTGATGGTGCTTGTCATGGTGCAAGTGCATTGTTTCAGCATCGATGTATGGTTCCAATGCGTCATACGCGTATGGAAGGTCTGGTAAGATAATAGCCATCTGTAATACCTCTTTTTCTTTCTATATGAAAATGATAACGCAATCATCCTCTTTTTTCAAGTTTTTTGCTCAATTTGCCTCTGCCGCAATCTGCAAGAGTGCCTTTTCAAACAGGTACCCCTTTTCATAGACACCTGTCTTAATCTGGTAGTCTGTTTCAATCAAATAAGAAATCGCTCGCTTGAGAAAGGCCAAGGAAATCCCTCTTGAATCTCTCAGTGCAAACTTGATTTGATAAGGATTAGGATTGCGCCCCAAGTAAGTTCCCAGACTACTTGCAATCTGCGATTCCGTCTGACCAGCTTCTGATAAAATCTTCACTTGGGTAAAGGTACGAAACTGTCCTAACATGACAGCTATGAGCTTGATCTCGTCCTCCCCTTGCAAGGTCAAATCTCTAACCAGGTCGCGGGCCAGGTCAATCTTCTTAGCTAAAATAAACTGAGTCAAATCAAAAATATTGTCCTGCAAGGTCTTTGGAATAGCCTCGACAACGTCCTTCTCCTCAATCACACCATCTGACTTATAAGACTGTAAAAAAAGGAGATTTTTCTGGATTTCACTAAATTGAAAACCAGATTTGATGAGTAGATTTTCAAAAGATTTTTCCGCAAACTTCAGACCTTGTGTCTGGCTCCATTTTTGGAAATACTGGCGGAGTTCTTGTTCCTTAGCCTCGATAGCATCAAATACTGTCGCGTCACGTTTGAGCAGTTTAACCAATCGTCTTTTGCTGTCCAGTTTTCCTTCTGCAAAAATTAATAACTTGGTTGTCGGTGAAGGATTGTCAAGGTATGCCTCAAACGACTTGAGTTCATCATCTGTTAAAAAGCGTTTTTTGGCTGTTGTGATATCGACAAAATGGTCTAATATCACGATTTTTTCATCCGCAAAGAAGGGGAGACTGACCAACTCCAACTCTAAGTCTTTATAAGCTACTTCTTTCATATCAAAGTAAGCAAAGTTGAGATCAGCTGGATCATAACCAATCTGCTTCAACACTTGACTCTTCATAACTTCAAACTGACCCTGATCTGTCCCTGTAAATAGGTTCAAGCTAGATAGATTTGATAATGTCAACTTCTGACTGTCTTCAATGGCTAGCATCTTCTCTCCTTTCTTCTGATTTTTTATTAAACTTAATCAATATAGCGCAATTTCCCACGGAAATCTTCTAGGCTCTCGTACCCTTTTTCCGCCATAATAGCTTTCAGTTCATTGGTAATGCGTTCAAAAGCACCAACGCCTTCCTTGTGTAGGGTGGTCCCTACTTGCACCATGCTAGCACCGCAGAGAATGTGTTCAAAGGCATCACGACCCGTTAGAACACCACCCGTTCCGATAATTTGGATTTGCGGATTGAGACGTTGGTAAAAGGCGTGCACATTAGCAAGAGCGGTCGGTTTGATATACTCTCCACCAATGCCACCAAAACCATTTTTAGGACGAATAACAACCGACTCGTCTTCTATATATAGGCCGTTCCCGATAGAGTTAACACAGTTAACAAATTTGAGTGGATATTTGTTGAAAATAGCAGCCGCTTGGTCAAAGTGGACAATATCAAAATAAGGTGGCAATTTGATTCCAAGAGGTTTGGTAAAGTAGGCAAATACTTCTGCCAAGATACAATCTGTTGTCTCAAAATCATAAGCAATCTGAGGTTTTCCTGGAACATTTGGACAAGAGAGATTAAGCTCTGTCAGTCCTTTGAATTCACTCTCTTGAACTTTTTTCAAGATGGTATGTGTTTCTTCTGGAGACATGCCAACTAAAGATAGAAAGAAAGTTCGGTTTGGCTCTTTTTCCTGCAAGTCCAAAAGATAGTTCAGATAGTAGTCTAAGCCATTATTTGGTAAGCCCATGGAGTTGATAGAACCAAGTGGAACATCCTGGTAGCGTGGCTCAGGATTGCCCTGACGAAAGTCCAAGGTCGCAGTCTTCGTAACAAAAGTACCCGCCGCTGAGTTTTTGACCCCTTCAAGCTCTTCTATCGTCATACAAGCCACACCCGCTGCATTCATCAAGCAATTGTCAAACTCAAAGCCAGCTATTTGTGTTTTCGTTGATACCATGATTCTGATCCTCCAGATTCCTTTTATTTCTAATATTATACCATACTTTAAGATTTTCTCTTTGAGAAACTAATTTCTATATAAAACGTTCGGTTTTGTAAATTGAAAGAATTTTTAGAAAATTTCTGTTTTTTTCTTTACACTCAAAAAAAATTCTGCTATAATGGCTCATGTAATAAAATATAACAACAAAAAGGAGAACGATATGACATCTGCTAAAGACTATATCCAAAGCGTGTTTGCAACTGTGAAAGCTCGTAACGGGCATGAGGCTGAATTTCTCCAGGCGGTTGAAGAATTCTTCAGCACTTTGGAACCTGTATTTGAAAAACATCCCGAGTATATCGAAGAAAACATCTTGGCACGTATCACTGAGCCTGAGCGCGTGATTTCTTTCCGTGTTCCTTGGGTTGACCGTGAAGGTAAAGTCCAAGTCAACCGTGGTTACCGTGTTCAATTCAACTCAGCTGTTGGACCATATAAAGGCGGACTTCGTTTCCACCCAACTGTGAACCAAGGGATCTTGAAATTCCTCGGTTTCGAACAAATCTTTAAAAACGTCTTGACTGGACTTCCAATCGGTGGAGGTAAAGGGGGATCAGACTTCGATCCTAAAGGTAAGACTGATGCTGAAGTGATGCGCTTCTGCCAAAGCTTTATGACAGAATTGCAAAAATACATCGGACCATCTCTTGACGTACCTGCTGGTGATATCGGTGTTGGTGGACGTGAAATTGGTTACCTATACGGACAATACAAACGTCTTAACCAATTTGATGCGGGTGTCTTGACTGGTAAACCTCTTGGATTTGGTGGTAGCTTGATTCGTCCAGAAGCAACTGGTTATGGATTGGTTTACTACACTGAAGAAATGCTCAAAGCTAATGGTAACAGTTTTGCTGGTAAGAAAGTGGTTATTTCAGGTTCTGGTAACGTAGCTCAATACGCTCTTCAAAAAGCGACTGAACTTGGTGCAACTGTTATCTCTGTATCTGACTCAAACGGTTATGTCATTGACGAAAATGGTATTGACTTTGATCTTTTGGTTGATGTTAAAGAAAAACGCCGTGCTCGTTTGACTGAGTATGCAGCTGAGAAAGCAACTGCTACTTACCATGAAGGTTCTGTATGGACTTACGCTGGAAACTACGACATCGCTCTTCCATGTGCGACCCAAAACGAAATCAACGGCGAAGCAGCTAAACGTTTGGTTGCTCAAGGAGTTATCTGCGTATCTGAAGGTGCTAACATGCCTAGTGACCTTGACGCGATTAAAGTCTACAAAGAAAACGGAATCCTTTACGGACCTGCCAAAGCTGCCAACGCTGGTGGTGTAGCCGTTTCAGCGCTTGAAATGAGCCAAAACAGCCTTCGCCTTTCATGGACTCGTGAAGAAGTTGATGGACGCCTCAAAGACATCATGACCAACATCTTCAACACAGCTAAAACAACTGCTGAAACATACGGACTTGGTACCGACTACCTTGCAGGAGCAAATATCGCTGCCTTCGAAAACGTAGCAAACGCTATGATTGCCCAAGGTATTGTTTAATTAGTCGATACATCCTATCGGAGGACAAATGATGAACTTACGGCCAATGGAAGTAAGAGATAATCCAGCTGTAGCGCAGCTCATTCGAGCTAGTCTTGAAGAATTCGGGCTTGACAAACCTGGAACTGTCTACTTTGATTCTCATCTAGATCATTTGGCCGACTACTATCAACAGCAAGAGAGAGCAGCTTACTTTATTCTGGAAGATGAAGGTCAGCTGGTTGGCTGTGGTGGCTTTGCACCTGTGTCTGATAAGATTGCTGAATTACAAAAACTGTATGTCACTAAAAATAGCCGTGGCAAAGGTTATTCCAGCAGGTTGATAAAGCGGATATTCCAGGAAGCCCGTCTAGCTGGTTATGAACAGCTTTATCTAGAAACCTCTACTGAACTGGTTACGGCTGTGGGCATCTATCAGCACTATGGTTTCACATCACTGCAACAACCACTTTCTAACGCCGCCGGCCACCCAGCAATGAATATTTGGATGATAAAATCCCTCTTATCAGATGAATAGATGGCAGTATACTCTGGTCGTCTCGATGACATCAGTATCAAGCTCCTCAACACAGCTAAAACAACTTTTAAAAATGTAGCCAAGGCTATGATAGTTAAGGTATTGTTTCAGCACTATCACACTAGAATAAATCCGACTGCTTATAAAAGCAGCCGGATTTTTATATATCTAATTTTTCAAAAAATTTGCCTGTTAACTGCTTTTCTTTTAGCTTCTCAAGCAGCTCATTTTCCAGAAAAGGACTTAGTTCGTCAAAATCTTGACAAACCTTAAAAACAGTCTCTCTGTCCAACTGACCATAAGCTAATTCGTAATAGTCCTTATTATGCTGCCAGTTCTGGTCATAGTTGACATCTGTCCGTTGATAGTAAACGATGTTTTGCTTCGGAGTCAGGTAAAGCTTCTGTGTTAGAATGCTTTTCTGATCTTTAGATAACTTGCTACGGCTAAAAATTTTAACACCTTGAAAAATCTTGCGCTCATGAATTCCTTGATCTGTCACCTTCAATTCAATTCTTTTATAGTGCATATAGTCACCTCCAAAAATTACTTTCATTATATCAGACTCTGGCAGATTTGCAAGCAAAAGTATCATTTCCAAAAATCTTTCGTCGCCTCTAAAATCTCTTCTGTAGGCGTCACAGTTGCTTCAATAATAGTTTTGCCAGTCATTTTCAGATAAGCTTGTATCAGATGATAGCCATAAGCATAGCCCGCAGCATAAGGCATTCCAACCGGTATTTGACCTTGAATCTCAGCAATTTCATCACCGTAGAGATAAGGAGCCATTTCCGCCATCCCTGTTAGCTGAAGCTGACTGGAGATGATGGGCTTAATCTCTTCTAACTGCTCTGGACTGGTTGAAGTAACCCAAGGCCCAATGAGATCTTTGCCATAGAGTTCAGCAGCAAAAGACTCTGCCAAACCTTCACTGACTACCCAGTCTGCTAGTGTCGTCTGCTGGTTCCATTTGATAAATTGGAAGCGGACATTATGGTTACACTCGTGAGCCAGCGCCGCCTGCACACGTGGCAAAGTATAGTCATTCGGTAGCAGACTAAGCATGAGGTAGCCTGGAATTCCTCCATCTCCGCTATAACCCTTATTGAGCTGTAACATGGGCTTTTCAGGGTTGCCCAATAAAATAGTAAAATAGTAATCCTCAACCTCTAAATCATAGCCAGCTTGCTCAAAAAGACCGATACTCCTCTTGATGGTATCTTGACAATTTTGCCAGAGTTGATCAGAGCTCAGAGAGTCGATAGCTGGTCTATCCTTTTCTGAGAGAGTTGAGGGTAACTGATTCATAAAGCCAAGTAGGAAAAGAGCATCAAATCCTCCAGGATACTTTGCTTTCAGAGGAATGTGTTGCGTTTGGTATTTGGTTGCAAAAGGTGCTATAATTTTAGCTCGAAAGCAACCTTCTCTCTTTTCTAAAGGTAGCTCGAGCATCTCTTGATAAACTTTATCTGAACGAATCATATTGATTTGCATGGTAATCTCCTTTCTTATCTATTATTAGTATAATCCCTTACCTAAGGTCAGAGTCAAGAAGAAAATTAAAATATCTATTAAAATTTCATTGAAATTACCTCAAACCGTTCGAAAATTACCTTCAATAAAGTTCTTTAATACTGAGATTGTAATATCCAGAGTATCAATAAATTAAAAACTTACTTTTCTACTGTTCATAGGAATGATGATACTAGAAAAAAATAAATCCTGAAGGGTAAAAACTTGTATCATTTTTTATGGAAAGCCTATTATTCAAAACTTGTTTGCCTCCTAGATAAACTATATGATTAGTTTGCCCCATTTGTGCCCCATGACAGACAAAAAGAAAAACCGCTACTCCTAAGAATAGCGGTTTAATCACGTTTTTAAGCTACAAATGTAGTCGCTCTATTATTTAAGAGTAACTGAAGCTCCAGCTTCTTCCAATTTAGCTTTGATTTCTTCAGCTTCTGCAGTTGGAACGCCTTCTTTGATGACACCTGGTGCACCATCAACAAGTTCTTTAGCTTCTTTAAGTCCAAGACCAGTGATTTCACGTACAACTTTGATAACGCCAACTTTTTTGTCACCAGCAGCTGTCAACTCAACGTCAAATGAGTCTTTAGCAGCACCAGCGTCAGCAGCACCAGCTGCAGCAACAGCTACAGGAGCAGCTGCAGTTACACCAAATTCTTCTTCGATAGCTTTTACAAGGTCGTTCAATTCAAGGATTGAAGCTTCTTTAATTTCAGCAATAATGTTTTCAATGTTCAATGCCATTGTTATTTCCTCCAAATAAGTTTTTAATTTTATAATAGTTTTTCCGTAGCTAGGCTACGCTGCGTAGCTTAAGATTAAGCTGCGTCTTCTTTGTTGTCTGCAACCGCTTTGACTGCAAGAGCAACGTTGCGCACTGGCGCTTGAAGTACAGAAAGGAGCATAGAAAGAAGTCCTTCGCGGTTTGGAAGAGTTGCAAGAGCAACGATTTCTTCTTTAGATGCGACAGCGCCTTCGATTGCACCACCTTTGATTTCAAGTGCTTCAGCGTTTTTAGCAAAATCGTTCAAGATTTTCGCTGGTGCGATAACATCTTCATTAGAAAATGCTACGGCAGATGGTCCAACAAATACTGATGCAAGATCTTCAAGACCAGCTTTTTCAGCTGCACGACGCAAGATTGAGTTTTTAATGACTTTATACTCAACTTCGCTTCCACGAAGCTCACGACGAAGAACTGTATCTTGCTCAACTGTCAAACCACGAGCGTCTACAACGACGATAGATGCAGCAGCTTTCATTTTTTCAGCCACTACGTCAACTAGTTCCGCTTTTTTAGCAATAATTGCTTCACTCATTAGTGTGTTCACCTCCGTAATTATTTTGCTTGGGGAATTTTTCCAAAAGAAAAACGCGCCCAAACCTAGACACGAAAGTACAATACGCTTCTTTTTACATGATACGTTTTGTCCTCGGTAGGATCTTTATGAGTCGAGCTCCCCTACTGTCTTAGGTAGTTTTTTCAAACCGTATATAAGTATAGCATAGACAAAAAAAGAATGCAAGATTTTTGCAAACTTTTTTTAAATTTTTTTAAATCTCTACTGTCAAAACTTTGCCTTGCTTAACCACCTGTTCTCCAGCGATATAAACATCATCGACATCACTGGATTTGACAGCATAAACCAGGTGAGAGAGCATATTTTCCTGAGGTTGAAGATGGATTTTTCCTTGTGCTTGAATGACCAGAAAATCTGCCTGTTTGCCGACTTCTAGGCTTCCTATCTGTCCTTCCATTCCAAGAACCTTAGCACCCTCTATCGTCAGAGCTTTGAGGGCTGTTTCAATAGGAAATTGGCTGCCATCTCCACTTTTCATCTTTTGAAGAAGGGCTGCAGTCCGTCCTTCCTCAAACATATCAAGATTGTTATTAGAAGCAACCGAGTCAGTCGCAATTCCGACTGCTACTCCTGCTTTTTGCAGTTGGATGATTGGAGCGATCCCTGAGGCCAGTTTGAGGTTACTAATAGGATTATGGGCGATAGCCACATGAGAAGTTGCCAAGCGTTCAATTTCTCTCTCGTTTAGCTCGACCCCATGAGCAAAGACAGACGGATGATCTAAGTAACCTAGTTTTTCTAGAAAGGCAAGGGGGCGTTTGCCGTATCGTTTGAGGATAATTCCTGATTCCTCCTTGGTCTCCGCCACATGGATATGGATAGGAATGTCCAGCTCTTTTGCCATATCTAAGCTCGCTTCCAGCAAGTCTCTACTACAGCTGTAGGGAGAATGAGGGGCTACCATAACCTTGAAATTTGGATTTTCATATCCTAAGATTTCCTCTATGATGGCTCGTGTTCTGCTTATAGTCTCAGCAGTTGTTTCTGCCTCTGAAGAAAAGAGGGTCGGTGAGAAATAACAACGCATCTTAGAGGCCTTGACTGCCTGATAAATTTGCTCAATATCCACACCATTGGGATTATACATATCGTTGAAGGTTGTTGTCCCTGACTGGAGCATCTCCGTCAGAGCCTCTTTGACCGCCTTGGTAGTCATATCGGGAGTAAATCCTGCTTCTGCTGGCCAGATAAAGTCATTGAGCCATTCATGGAGATTGCTATCATCCCGAATCCCTCGCAAGCCTGTCATAGCAGAATGGGTGTGGCAATTGACCAAACCAGGCATGATCCAGGCACCCTGATAGTCTATAATCTGCTCAGCTTGCTCTAAAATCTCTGGCTTCTCTTGACCAACATAGACGATTTGAGAATCCTTAACGGCTAAGATACCATCCAGATAAACATGGAAATCTTGGTCACAAGTCACGATATTTACATGCTGATAGACTTTCATTATAGGCCCCTTTTCTAAAAGACAATTTACAGTGAATAATTTTTCTAGCTATTGTAACAAAAAAGTCACCCGAAGGCAACTTTTTTTCGTTCATAAGATTTTAAAATAGAAAGGATTATTCAGAGCTAAAAGCTGAAGCTTTTTGCATTTGGTAATACTTGCCCTTTCTAGCCATGAGGTCATGATGGTTACCATGCTCCACAATGTCACCATCCACCAAGACAAGAATCAAATCCGCATCCTGAATGGTTGACAAACGGTGAGCAATGATAAAGCTTGTGCGCCCCTTCATGAGTTTGGCAAAAGCATCCTGAACTAGCACTTCTGTCCGTGTATCGATGGAGGAAGTTGCCTCGTCTAAGATAAGAATCTTTGGGATAGCTAGAAAGACTCGGGCAATGGTCAAGAGCTGGGCTTGCCCAACAGAGAGGGATTCTCCTGCATTTTCCAACTTGGTATCGTATCCCTGTGGCAACTGTTGGATGAAAAAGTCTGCATTGGCTGCCTTTGCAGCAGCAATCACCTGCTCCCTACTGGCATCAGGATTTCCAAAGGCAATATTGTCATGAATGGTCACTTGCTTGAGCCAAGTTTCTTGGAGCACCATGCCAAACTGCTGTCTCAATGATGCTCGGGTATAATCGTAAATAGAACGACCGTCTAACAAGATATCTCCCGAGTTAATAGGATAAAAACGCATGAGGAGATTGATGAGAGTTGACTTACCAGCACCTGTTGGACCAACGATGGCTACCTTGCTACCAGCTGGGATATCGATAGACAAATCCTTAATCAAGATCCTTTCAGGATTGTATCCAAAAGAAACATGCTTAAAGGAAATGGCGCCCTTGACTTGGTCACTGGTCAAGACTTCTTTACCTGTTTCAGCAACCTCAGGACTTTCTAATACAGCATAGACGCGCTCTGCACAAGCGAGAGCACTTTGCAACTCGGCTAAAACAGAAGAAATATCATTAAAGGGCTTGGTGTACTGTTGGACGTAATTCAAAAAAGTCACTAAACGTCCGATGGTCAAGGTGGACCCCATCATGATACGATAGGCTCCCACTCCAGCAAGAAGAGCATAGATGAGTGCATTAACAAAGCGAGTCGAAGGATTAACCGTTGATGAATAAAAGATAGCTGACTGAGAATAACCTGCGTAGTTGGCATTCGCCTCATGCAGTCTTTGGATAAACTCTGTTTGAGCATTGAAGGACTGGATAATAGTCTGCTGGCTAAGTGATTCTTCAATCAACTGAGTCTGAATCCCCCTGGTCTCTGTTTGCTTCTGAAAGAGATGATAGGACCGTTTGGCAATAAAGCGTGAAATCACCATGGACAGGGGCGTCAACAGCAAGACCAAGAGGGTCATGAGAAGGTGAATTTGGAGCATGGCTAGAATACTAACCAAAATCATCAAAACACCAATGAAAAATTGATTGAAAATCATGGTCAAGCCAGCTGCCAACTGTTCTATGTCTGTGGTCACACGACTGACCATCTCTCCACTACCCTGCCGATCCACAAAAGCAATCGGTAAACGATGGAGCTTATGAATGATTCGCTCTCGCAAGTCTTTGGTATAAGAGAAGATTAGACGATTATAAAGAAGAGGATTGGCCCATTGTACCAGTGTATTTCCTATAACCACCAAGATCATCTGGATAAAAATCTGCCAAAAAACTGGTGAAGAATCAGCTACTAGGACCTGGTCAATGACCTGCCCAATCAAGATAGGTAGGTAGATCGATAAAGCAACTTGGGCAATCGTTCCTAGAAAGGCAAGGAAAAGGAGAAAAGGATGGCTTACTAAATCTACGGCTAAACGTTTGAGCGTCTGGTTTGCGGTTTGTCGTCTCATGCTAGTCCTCCTTTCCATGTTGAGATGCATTGATTTCGCGATAGACTTGGCTAGTTTTCATCAAGTCCTCGTGCTTGCCAACAGCTAGGAGCTCACCTTTTTCCAAAAGGAGAATCTGGTCAGCCATCTGAAGTGTCGAAGTCCGTTGAGAAATCAAGATTAAGCTCGTATTTGGCAGATTTTCTCTAATAGCTTTCAAGAGCTTGGACTCTGTGATGGTATCGAGAGCTGAGGTCGCATCATCTAGGATGAGAAATGGAGCTTGACGCAAGACTGCTCGTGCGATAGACAGCCTTTGTTTTTGTCCGCCTGAGAAATTTCGCCCTCCTGCCTCAACTAGGGCATCCAAGAGTCCTTCCTTTTCACTGACAAAATCCTTAGCTTGCGCAATCTCCAAGGCCTGCCAGAGTTCTTGGTCAGACACTTCTCGATTAAAACCCAGAGTCAAGTTGGAACGAATAGTTCCCTTAAAGAGTTCGACCTTTTGGGGTACATAGGCAATCCAAGACCGCCACTGCTCAAGATTAAGAGGACTACATCCATCTCTATAAATGTCAATGCTTCCCTTATCTGCTGGATAAAGACCAAGTAAGACTTGCACCAAGCTTGATTTACCTGAACCAGTTCCCCCGATGATACCAAGGATCTGCCCTTGCTTCATATTAAAGGAAATGTTTCTCAGAGAAGGCTGGGCCGCATCAGGATAGGTAAAGGTTAATTCTTGGACTTGTAAAACATTATCGCTGGTAGCTTGTTTTTGTTCTAATTCTGAAAAAATATCTTCTGGAGCTTCGGTAAAAACTTCCTCAATTCGCTTGGCTGAGATATAGGACTGGTTGAGGGAATTTATCAGCATGGCGAGCTTAACCAATTCCACCAAGATTTGCAAGAGGTAGTTGATAAGAGCAATCAGGGCACCTTGACTGAGTAAACCTCCTTGAATTGAAATATATCCCTGCCAGATGATGACGAGAAGAGTTCCATTAACAATCAGATAGGTCAGAGGTGTTAACAAACTAGACCAGAAACCCGTCTTTTCTTGCAATCTAGCATAAACTTGGTTAAGGGTTTGAAAAATCTGTAACTCTCGTTTTTCCTGACCAAAAGCACGAATAACTCGCATGCCTTGTAATTGCTGGCGCGTTTCCTGAACCAGCTGATCCGTTTTCTTTCTGAGACTGCTGTAGAGAGGATTGACCAGTCGAGAGAGACCGACAATGACAATCGTCAAAATGACAACCATAACTAAAAACCAGAAAGTCAGCTCAGCCGAGATGCGATAGGCCATAAAAATGGCTCCAAAAACGATAATAGGCGCTCTCAAAAAGAGGCGCAGGAATTGATTAATACCAGTCTGAATCTGGTAGGTATCCGAAGTCAAGCGGGTCACCAAGCTAGAAGTTGTCAAACGATCTCTGCTATCCTTGGGTAAGGAAAGAATATGACGATAAAGGTCATCTGTCAGTTCTTTGGCAAACCCAACCGCTGCCTTGGCTGAGTAAAACTGGGCTACCAGGGCCACTAAAACACCAATCACTGCAAAGATAAGGAGCAGGCCAATCTGCATCCATAGATGCCCTTGATCTCTCTGGGGCAAGGACTGGTCAACAATCCCAGCAATCACCATGGGAACCAAGAGCTCAAAAACAGCTTCTAGTAGCTTGAACAAGGGTGCTAGAATCGACTCTTTGATGTAGGGTTTGAAGTAAGATAGTAAGTGTTTCATAAATCCCTTCTATTCTTATTCTGGAAATGAAGAAAGTGGGAAGCCCCACCCTCTCAGTTTTATTTGTTTAAGTAAGGTAATAGATAGCCATATCCTGCTTCTTCCATCTCATCCTTGGCTACAAAGCGCAAGGATGCAGAATTGATACAGTAACGGAGGCCACCTAACTCCTGAGGTCCATCTGTGAAAACATGACCCAAGTGAGCATTTCCTGACCGAGAACGAACCTCGATTCGCTCCATTCCATGGCTCAAATCCTTGTAATAGTGAATCAATTCCTTAGAAATCGGACGGCTAAAACTTGGCCAACCACAACCTGAGGCAAACTTATCCTTAGCGAAAAAGAGTGGCTCACCCGTCGTGATGTCTACATAAATCCCTTCTTCAAAAGTTTGGTCATAAGCATTACTAAACGGCGCTTCTGTAGCAGCTTCTTGAGTTACTCGGTAGGATTCTTCAGTTAGGCTTTCCTTCAGCACCTCTTGACTAGGCTTTTCATAGTTAGAGGCATCAATCAATGGCTTCTCAGCATCGGTCACATCGATATGACAGTAACCAGAAGGATTTTTCTTGAGATAGTCTTGATGGTAGTCTTCAGCCAGAATGTAGTGACGAAGTTTCTCCACCTCTACTGCAATCTTTCGACCCAGCATGCGTTCTTGCTCCTGCACCACTGTGTAGATAGCCGGCAAGTCTGCTTCATCTTGGTAATAGATCCCAGTTCGATATTGGCGACCACGGTCATTCCCTTGTTGGTTAATAGACAAGGGATCAATGACACGGAAATAATAAAGCAAAATCTCTCTAAGTGACACCGCTTTCTCATCATAAATCACTTGAACAGTCTCTGCATGGTCTGTTTCCTTGAGCAACTGGTAATTGGTCGTTTCGACTTGGCCATTAGCGTAGCCGACACTGGTTGCTAGCACTCCAGCAATTCGGGAAAAATACTCCTCTAGGCCCCAAAAACAACCACCTGCTAGATAAATTTCTGCCATCTTTATTTCTCCTTTATCAAGTTTTTAACTAATACTCTTCGAAAATCTCTTCAAACCACGTCAGCTTACATCTGCAACCTCAAAACACTGTTTTGAGCTAACTTCGTCAGTTCTATCCACAACCTCAAAACACTGTTTTGAGCAGCCTGCGGCTAGCTTCCTAGTTTGCTCTTTGATTTTCATTGAGTATAAACTTCTTTTCAAAAAAAGGATAGGAAGCCCTCTAGTCAAGAGTTTCCCCATCCTATCTTCTATTCTTTAGTTTGCTTCGACACGGACACCTTGGGTATCAACCTTCAAATCATGCAGTTTGCCTTTGAAGGGTTGCTTTTCCAATTCTGCCTTAATCGCTGGCATCTTGTCATGAGAAGCCAAGACCATAACTGTTGGCCCGGCACCTGAAAGATAGGTTGCATAGGCACCATTCTCTTTGGCTACTTGCTTAATCGTCGCAAATTCACGGACCAGACTTTGACGATAACGCTCGTGGAAGAGGTCCCCCTCGATTGCTTGCCCAGCAGTCACCATATCTCCTGCTAACAAGGCTACAACGGCCACATTGGCGATAGAACTAGCTGCAACAGCTTCCTTGTAGGACAATTTCTTAGGAAGGACACCACGGCTATCGCGGGTGCGTAATTCATAGTTGGGAATATAAGCTAGAAAATCACACTCGGGGAAGTCTGCCACAATCGCTGAAACGTGACCTTCAACGGAACTCGCAACAACGAGATTTCCATAGATAGCTGGTGCCACATTGTCAGGATGTCCTTCAATCTTAGTAGCCAGCTGCAACTTTTCATGATCAGATAAGTTGAGATTGCCCAGTTGGTTAGCCAGTTCAATTCCAGCAACGATAACCGAGCTAGAAGAACCCAAACCACGCGCCAAGGGAACATCACTGGTCATTTTCAAGCGTCTCGGTTGCAAGTCAGGCGCAATTTGCAAGGCAATCTTAAGCAAAAGATTACGCTCGTCATGGGGAATCCATTTGCCAATCTGGTGTTCAATCAACCACTCATCCCGTTCTTCACATACCTCAATTTGAAGATACTTGGTAACAGCTACACCGACCGAATCAAAACCTGGCCCAATATTGGCACTGGTTGCAGGTACAATAATCTTCATCTTATTCTCCTAACACCTTGAAGGTATTCAAGAGGTCAAATTCTGAAGCTTTGGCCAACTCAGCTGAAACATTCTCAAGTTGTGCTTTATTGATCTTATGAGTGATAATCACTACACGCGCCTTGTCACCCTCTTTGCCATCTTGGAGGATTTGCTTGAAGGAAATATCTTGAGCATTAAAGATTTCAGCTAGTTTCAAGACCTGACCTTTTGAGTCTGGAGCCAAGATTGAGAAGTAGTAATTAGCTTTGACATCTTCTGGATTAGCCAAGACCAAGTCACGGCTGTATTCGTTGAAGTCTTTACCAATGGTACCATCATTCAAGCGACGAACGATACGGACAATGTCCGCTACAACACTTGTTGCAGTTGGTTTTTGACCCGCACCTGGTCCGTAATACATAGACTCACCGATACCGATAGATTCTACAAAAACAGCGTTCATTACCCCATTCACACTGGCAAGTGGATGTGCTTTAGGTAGGAAGGTTGGAGTCACTTCTGCAGCAATACCTGAAGGAGTTTCCTCGATAGAACCAACCAATTTCACTACATAGCCAAGGTCTTGGGCTACAGCTACATCTTCTGGTGTGATGTTGCGGATTCCCTTGTGGGCTACATCGTCAAAGGCAACCTTCATACCAAAAGCAAATTGGCTTAAAATCACCATCTTGTAGGCTGCATCAATCCCATCTACGTCATTTGTAGGGTCACTTTCTGCAAAACCAAGTCTTTGTGCTTCTGCAAGAGCATCATCGTAAGACCAGCCTTCTTCCACCATCTTAGTCATCATGAAGTTGGAAGTTCCGTTGACTACTCCAAGCACGCGCGTGATTTTATCAGAAGCCAAGGAATTTGCTAGAGTGCGAAGAATTGGAATCCCACCAGCTACTGCTGCTTCGTAGTAAAGTGCTACCTTGTTAGCTTTAGCGATTTCTAGCAATTCTGCACCATGGACAGCCAAAAGGTCCTTATTGGCAGTAACAACGTGTTTGCCAGCCTCCAAGGCACGAGTGATAAAGGTTTTAGCTGGTTCGATACGCCCCATCAATTCCACTACAATAGTAATGTCCTTGTCTGATAAAATATCGTCTACATTGGTTACAAAGTTAAAGTCATTTCCTGCTGCAAGCAAGCGGTTCTTTTCATCTTCATCCTTGACCAATACCTTGGCTACTTCAATCTCTGAATGAGCTGACTGAACGATTTTTTCTCCATTTTCCTTTAGGAGGAAAGGCACGCCACTTGCAACGGTACCAAATCCAAGTAAAGCAATTTTAACTGTCATGTTTGTCTCCTAGAAATTTTCTGATATAGCCATTATAACAGAATTTTATGAAAATTCCTATTATAGTAAATCACTATTTCGGTCTAGAAAAGAAAAAACGAATCCCATGATTCGTCTTTCTTGATAAATGAAAATTGATTTTGAAAATTATGAACGAATCTTTTGCAGACCGAGAACTGCGTCATGGTTAATCAAGATTTGCCCATACTCTTGCAAGACTGAACGACTGATGTCACTGTCGTCTGCAAACTCACGCATACGAGCCAAGAGCCAAGCCGGATATGGACTTGGATGATTTTCCACATCGACTAAGATTGTCAAATAGTAGTGCCCATTCATCTTATAGAGTTCAGATGTTTCCATCTGGTAGTTAACTGTCTTTGCAAAAGCAACTAAGTCAGCAAGACTTGTAAAACGCAAGATATAGTAGATATAAGGTTCTTTCTTGCTCTCAGTCTCCTTTTCAGTTTGCTCTTGCTCTTCTTCCTTTGCTTCGACCTGCTCTAGAGATTGGATGGCCTCAATATCGTCCTTGGTCTTATCTGCAATGCTCTTTTCCAAGGTTTTGAGAAATTCATCTGGCGACATTTGGGCTAATTCTTCCATGTCTGGTAAATCCGCCAAATCTTCAAAATCCAAATTTTGGTCAATCTTGGACTTGGTCACAAAGACGTCGACCTTATCAGGTTTTGGCGTCACGCGGAAACTCAGCATGCCACTATCCAAGAAATTGTCTGGCATCTCTAACTCGTCTAAAATAGCATAGAAAAACTCTTCGGTTTTTTCCTGAGGAACGAGAAAGTCTGCAATCTCCATTCCTCGGTCCATCAAATCATCTAAAGTCATTGTGATTTTCAGTGTTGTATCACTAATTTGTTTCATCTTCATATCTAGTAACCTCATACTTTCAGTCTATCTATTATACTAGATTTTTACGATTTTATCAAAAGAATGAAGCGAGAATGTGATATAATACTAGATATGATTTTAGATTTAAGAAAGAAAGTTCAATGAAAAATATAAAAGTAAATGCCTTGGCCAGCTTGCTGGTCAATATTCTCAATATCGTTTTTCCACTGATAACCAATCCTTATCTGACGCGGATTCTCAGCAAATCCAATTACGGTTATTTCAATACTGCCAATACCTGGGCAAGTTTCGTTATTCCACTAGCTGCCTTTGGAATATACAACTACGGGATTCGAGCTATCAGTAAGGTCAAGGATGACAAGAATAAAATCAACTACGTCTTTTCTAAGTTGTTTTATATCTCGGTTTTCACCTCTCTCCTGACGACAGGTATCTACTTCCTCATTATCTTCTTTGACACCAGCATTGAGAATCTGAAAGTTCTCTACTACATCCTAGGGGCTCAAGCACTCTTCCAATTTCTCAATATCGAATGGATGAACGAGGCTTATGAAAACTATGCCTTCATCCTCTATAAAACATTAATTATTCGAATTACCATGCTGGTCGCTATCTTCGCCTTCGTTAAAACGGCAGATGATATCGTTCCTTATGCTATCGTTATGACAGCGACCACTATCCTCAACTACCTGCTCAGTTTTCTTTGGATTAAGAGAGAAGTTTCTTTTGTTAAGATTGGTTTCGTCGAATTAGCTAAAGCTTCTAAACCACTCTTTACTATGCTTCTCTTAGCAAACGCTAATATGCTTTATACCTTGCTAGATAGAATGTTTATCACCAAGGGACCGGATGAGAACTATATTTCTTATTATACAATTGCCTATAGTATCGTCATGTTGATTGCCAGTGTCTTGAGTGGAGCTATCAACGTCAGTATTCCACGCCTCGGCTACTATCTCGGGAAAAAGGATTACAAGTCCTATAATTATCTCGTGAATCAAGCAGCATCCTTATTCTATTTCCTTATGGTTCCAACTAGTATTGGGATTATGATATTGGGACGGTACGCAACTGTTATTTATTCTTCTGAAAAATATCTTGAAGCGGGTATCGTAACTAGTGTCTTCGCTTTTCGTACCATCATTTGGGCTATTGAGTTGATTCTTGGTAAACAGATTATCTTTATCAACGACCATGAAAATCGCTTAACTGCCTTCTACTTCCTTGGTGGTGGGGCCAATATCCTATTAAATAGCATCTTGTATTTCAATAATATTTTTGCACCTGAGTATTACATAGCTACGACCATTATCGCAGAAACTATCGTTGTTTTACTTGAAATTCATTTTATCAAGAAACACCAACTGATCAGTTTAAAAGAAATTTTTATAACCTTAACACGTTATAGCCTTATATCCCTTGGTTTTATCCCAATCTTCTATATTTTCAAGATGATTTTCCAAATCAATTCCTACACAGTAAACTTCAATATGATTCTCATGGTTCTTTCTACCGTAGCAACTTGTGGTATCTATTACCTCTTGACCCTCTTTATCACCAAAGACAAAACACTCCACTATGCACTGAACCTTGTACTTGCTAAATTAAAACGAAATTAAAAAAAATCCCCTACTGATAAATTAGTTGTCAGTAGGGGATTTCTTCTTTATTCTTTTTCTTTCTTATCAGAAGCCTTGGCTTCTAGATTTGAATCTTGTTTAGGTTGTTCAACAATAGAGGAATTAGCTTCTTGTTTCTGTTCTGGCTTGACTGCATCGCTATTTACAGTAGCAACAGCCTGTTCCCAGATTCCTTCTTCGTTTACTTTGTAACCATCAGGTGTTGTTGCGTTCTTCAACAAAGAACCATCAGTTTGGAAATAGTACCAATTACCATCAAGCTGTTTCCAACCCGTTTGCATAGCTCCTGACTCATCAAAGTAATAATGATCACCATTTACTTTATGAAGGCCAACCAACATGATGCCATCTTCAGGATTTAGATAATACCAGACGCCTTTGTCTTTTATCCAACCAGTTTTCATGGCTCCATTTGATTCAAAGTAACGGTAATGATTATCAAACCATTTCCAGCCAGTTTGCATGGCACCAGATTTGCTAAAGTAATATTGCTTACCATCTACTTGATGGAGGCCGATTAACATAATTCCTTCTTTACCTTCAAGATAATACCAGGCATCACCATCTTTCAACCAACCTGTTTGGAGTGCGCCAGACGTAGCGTAGTAATGCCAAGAATCATTTGACCACTGCCATCCAACTTGCATAGTACCTGCAGAGCTGAAGAAATAGTTTTTACCGTCAATCTCTTTAGATCCTACAGCCATGATACCAGTTTCTGGATCCAAATAATACCATGATTCTTTATCTTTCAACCAACCAGTTTTCATAGCACCTGAGTTCGTATAGAAGTACCAGCTATTGTCTTGCCACTTCCAGCCAGTCTGCATTGCACCACTAGCATTCAAATAGTAACGAGCACCATTTATATCTTGTCTGCCAGTTAACATGTTGCCATCTTTATCCAGATAATACCATGTTTCCCGATCCTTAACCCAGCCGGTTTTCATAGCTCCAGAACTTGCAAAATAGTTCCAGTGACCATCAACAAAGGCCCAGCCAGTTTGCATGATACCTTCTTGATTAAAGTAGTATGTGCTTCCATTGATATTCTTTTTACCGATGGTCTTTAGCCCATCCTCATCATAGAAATACCAATTTGAATCAATCTTTTGCCATGTTGAAGGCTTACCTGCTGTTTGGAGTGCACCACTTTCGGTAAAGAACATCTTCTTGCCATTATAGACTTGATGTCCTGTTAGCATCTTCCCATCTGCTGCAAAGAGATACTTTTTCCCTCCAATTTCAGAGAGCTCGCTAAATCGTCTAGCACCATTTGATTGGATATAATACCAAGAGTCATCTAGTTTGAACCAACCACCAGTTTGCATTTTACCATTTTGGTTCAAATAGTAATCGTTCCCTTTGGCATTTTCTCCCCAGTCGTCGTTAAGGTGAAGCCAGCGACCTACTTGCATTTGTCCTTTTCCATTAAAGAAGTAAGTGGCTCCGCCGATCTCTCTCCAGCCGATAGCCATTTCTCCATCAGTCAAACGATATTTCCAATAGCCATCTTCTTGATACCATTTTTCGTCAACTACAGGGATATCAGGGAAGGTATTTGAAACATTAGCAAATCCTTTATCGCTAATATCAAAAACGGTAGCGTCTTGAGTTTGGCTCGCAGCATGAAGAACCTGAATATTTTTCTTCTGAAGGTATTCTCTGGTTGAAGCAACATTAATATCTCCACCAGTTGTCTGAATAATCATTTTTGGTGATAAGTTTTCAAGGAAATTAATCGTATTTGAAATTGTCGCATCATAATGGTGGTTCCATTTCATCATATCAACCTTGCCGATAACTGGACCTAACTTATCTTCTGCTCCCTCGGCATTATCCAAATCTCCACCAAGATAGATTCTCTTTCCTGCCACAGTCACTACTGAAACAATGGAGTTAGAGTTATCATCTCGAACTTTTTTCAGATTCCCTTCAGCATCATATTCATTCTTATAATTATAGAGTTGGATATCCATGTCACCTAATTTTAGATGGCTATCCTCATCTGAAATATTCTGGATAAGCGTAACTCCTCGTTTTTGAGCTGCTCTCAAAGCATTATCATAATTGAAAAGATTATCCCATAGTCCCCAGTTTGCTGTGATCCGATCATCTGAATATTTTTTCAAATAAAACTTACCGACTTGATATCGATTGAGTATTTCGTCTGCTCCACCAATATGGTCACTATGGACATGAGTTCCTATAATAAAATCTAATTTTTTTACACCTATTTGATCCAAATGGCGAATCAATCGATCCTCCAATACTTGATAATTTCTCATGGAAATTCCCCAGCGGCTTGGATAGCGTGGGTCACTCCCATCAGGGAAATCATAGTCTTCTCCCATATCAATCAAAGCATAGTGACCATTACTTTCCAGAAGGATGGCATCACTCCCAGATTTTGCTTTAGTATTTATGAAATGGATACGATTGCCCGAACCTGCAGAGATGGTATCTGCATCTACTCCTTGCGATAACTGAATCAGTAATAGAAAGAATGCGAGAACACTATATCTAACTGATTTTAATAACCATTTATTTTTCACCTTGAAAACTCCTTTTTCTTAACAATAAGCAACTTTTACTAATCTAATCAATCCAGTAGTTTTTATCCCCTCCTGGGACTTGTTGCTCAATAGGTGGTGGAGTCATATAGTTTTCTCCAAATTCGTAGACAAGTATTTCATGGTATTTTCTCGGAACCTTGACCACAATGTCTTCATAAGGCATATCAATCAAATCATAGAGCCATTCTTTTTTTATACCATTTGGATAATAAGGGTCATAGATAGTACAAGTAAGATCTGTTGCTTGATCCACACTATACTTCAAAGCAAGACTCTCTAATTTTTGATTCCATAGCTGTGGGGAAGTTAAGCGGAAAATAGCTGATCCCATATAACGAGGGAGGTTTTTAAGTCCACCATTCTCAGACTTGATCCCTTTAAAATTCAATGAAGAAAGGCGAATGAAATATTTGTAGAGCTTCATTTTCTTACGGTCACTTTCCTGTGTTACGACACCATCATATGGAAAAATGTCAACGCAAGTTCCCAATACGACCGTTGGGTCTACGAGGTTAGCATCTCGACGAGTCCTTACATCATAGACTCTCATATAACTGTATGGGTATCCCTTTGTTTCTCTGAATGAAATCAATTTGTAGTAGGGATGATTTTCATTTTGTAAAATCTTATACAGTTTTTCAAATTCATCACGCGCTAAGGAAATATCTGTATCATCATCCCAAGGGATAAATCCTTTATGGCGTACAGCTCCTAGTAAGGTTCCAAAATCAATAAAGTATTTGATTTGATGTTGTTCACAAAGATCATGTAGATACTTTAAAATATCCAATTCTACTTGCTTGATTTCTTCAAGAGTTAAAGTTCTTTCAGACATAGGTTCTATTCTCCTAAATTTGACTATATTTTTAAACGTTTCTTAATCCCAATCCCGTCATTTAGACCTTTTAACAATCTTCCATAATTTAAAATCATGATGAGATACTCTTTGTTCAACCGGTGGCAATTGCATATAGTCTCCGTAGTCTGAGGTCAAAATTTCATGATAATTTTTCGGAATGGTAAATTCCTTACCTTCAAATATTCCAGTAGTAACTTGTTCCAGCCATTCACGTCTCCACACTGGTTTGTTCATATCCTTGTAGATAAGATAATCCACTTGCTCATAATCTGAGACTTTACGGGATTTTGCAAGCTCTTCAATCTGGGCAACGTATTTGTTTGTATTGGTGAAATAGAAAATAATAACTGACACATAACGTAACAGCGAATTCAGTACACTTTTCGTATTGGTAATGCCTTTGAAGGTGTAGCAACTCAATTGACGTTTCTTTATCAGTTTCGTCATCTTGTTTTTAAATTCTACATCATCCTCGTAGCCATCCACGGGGAAAATATCTACATAGATACCCATATTTGAATCGATGCGAACATCTTCTTCCAACAAGTAAGTATGGTTATCCTGCACTTTCATGAAGGGATAGACATAGTTGAGATTATTTTTATAAGACATGACCTCGTAACGTTCATCAGGGTTAGCGATAAGGTAGTCTTGCAACTTTTCATAATCTTCTCGTAACATGCAGATATCCATGTCATCATCCCAAGGGATAAATCCTTGATGGCGAACAGCACCAATTAGACTTCCATATGCTAAGAAATACTTAACCCCAATTTTCTGACAAACTTCATGAATATACTCCATGATTCCAAGTTCCATCTGTTGAATTTCATTGACATCTGTTACTTCTTGGTACCGAACTCCTTCATCGCGTTTGCAGACTACGAGTCCATAGCCAATCGCTAGCCAGAAGATGATATTAATAAAGTTGGTTGAATACATAATCTGACTTTCAAATAATTGACCAAACAAGATACCAAAGAAAAGGATCATGATCAATTTATCAGTATGTTTCTTGGAAACAATCAAATACGTTAAAAAGCGCTTGATGACATAAGCCAGTACAAGAAGGAAGGATACCAAACCTAGAACTCCCGAACTGACAAATATGGTCACAAAAATGTTATGGAAATTCCCACCGATAAGGGAGTTTTGAATCTCAAATTTACTGAAATATTCTGTGTAGTAATCTGGAACATTTCGTACACCATAACCAAAAATTGGTTTGGCACTTCCCATCTTGATGGCATTTTTCCAGATATAGGTTCTACCACTTGGTGTTGTTTCAATCAGATGGAGCTCACCGTTCTTCTTAGTAACAGACGAATCTGTCTCAGCATAGGATTGTCCTTTGTTTAAATCTAAGACAGTCGCTGTTTCAGATGAGATATAGATTGAAGTTACATAGCTTAATCCAATATTAGTTGCAGTAATCAGCAAACCAGCAATTATAAAAGTGAGGAATCGTTTAACGATACTTCCTCTAGTAGCAAAGAAACTATAGAGTCCAATCATGAGAAGTAAAGAAAGTAAGGCTCCTCGACTTTGCATGGTAGCGAAGTAAACGAATTGAATCACATTATTCAGTTTAAGATAAACAGAATATTTACTTCCTTTATGGATCAAATACATAGCCAAAATAATGCTAATGTATGAAAATATCGCACTAGCATTTGGATTGACAATCCCCCACAGACGGCCGTTCATGACACCATAGTAATAAGATTGTTCACCAATCTTAAATAGGATGAGGACTCTACTTATCAATAAACCAAACGCAAAAATTGCTGAAGAAAAAGATACAATTTGAACCGTATAGGCAATCCAGTCAAATAATTTTTTAAGTTGCCCTGATTGTAACATGGTAAATAATAAAACATAGGTTACCATGAAGAGAATTTCAATCACATTTCCAATCAGATGTCCAGAGCGATTGAAAACAGCTGATAGCAGATGACTTCCAGCTAAGAGTCCAAATAAGGATAGAAATTTGCGATCTGCTGTGATTTCTTTCCACTTAAACAATAAGGTATAGCAAATGTAAAGCACTACAATCGCTGATAATCCCTTGTAGAGGGGATTTGCTATCTTATAAACCAGTGAACTCATACTTAAAATCGAAATGAAAACAAATAGATATGCAATCCATAGTTTTGATTTTTCAAAGTATTCATCCATTTTTGAAAAATTCATTTTCAACTCCTTCTCATGATATTAGTTTTTTAATCCAACAATTTTCTTATATAGCCATGGAGAAATGACAAGTGATAGGATCGCTACCTTGCGAAAAGTGGTAAAATAAGCATCTTTCCATATTTCGTGTCGATGCTGAACAATCCAAGTCCTCAGCTCGGCTTTCTCCTTTTGATACTCTTCACGTGAAGTAAAGATAATTTTATCGTAAACTGTGATGTACGACCAACATTCTCTGTTTATTAATTCGTATTTTAAATTAGGAAAGACTTGTGAAACTTGAGCAATTATTTGCTGATAAACTTCTATCGTGTCAAATACATGTCGATTAACAGATGTTGTTGCACTTCCCTCACGATGATCATAATAATAAACAGGTTTGTCAATAAATACGCAACTGCATCTTGTCTTTAGTAGCAATTCAGTTAAAAATAGAGCATCTTCAGCTAGGTGATAGTTGGTATTAAACTTTTCATCCGCTAGCAGGTCTCTCTTAAACAGTTTTGCAACTGGAAAAAATGACGTTCTGGTAGTCATCAGTAGTTCCTTCATGGTTTCTTCTGTTGACCAGAGTTCTGTTTTTCCAGAATGTGAAGGTATATCAGTTACAATGCCGTTTTTGATATGGTGCAGAGGAGCAATTGCAAAGCCTACATTCACCCCTTCAACTGCACTTGCTAAAGTAGCTAGGTAATCCTGGGTAACGAAATCATCGCTATCAATAAAGGTAACCCAAGAACCCGTCGCTAGCTGAATTCCCATATTTCTAGCATTTGAAACACCAGCATTTTCGATATGATAAACCTTGATATTCTCATACTGAGATGCTAAGTGATCACAGATCTGTCCACTAGAATCAGTAGAACCATCGTTGATTAGGATTAACTCAAAATGGGCATAAGTCTGTTGAAGAATCGACTCCACACATCGCTCCAGATAGGCTTCTACATTGTAGACCGGAACGATAACGCTTATTTTTTCTCCCATCATGCTCCATATTCTCCCTTGTACTCTGTGTAGCTCTTGTCCATGTCTGCTATAATAGCATCATGATGCGGTACTTGCTTGTCTGCTGGTGGCGGTGTCATATAGTCCCCAAAAGCAGTGCTGAGATAGGCATCATAGCCGACTGGGATGGGCATCTCAGTTCCTTCAAATGGCAAGAAAAGATTGTCCTCAAAGGATGCGATTGGGTATTTGTTTCGCATGTAGCCGGGACCTGAGCATAATTCCGTAATTCCATCGCTCTCAGCCAGACCATACTTGGTCATTTCTTTTTCAGCTTTTTTCCAAATGCGATAACGTAGAGATTTTGGAGTCAGGCCGAGTAAGATGCGACTTCCCCATTTCATGACCGCACCATGCTTTTCTGGGATAGTTTGCGCACAAAAGAGTGAATAAATCAGGGCCCAACGAACCTGTTTCTTACGCTCAGCTGGATTTTTAGGATAATAATCCAAAGGTAAAACATCCAAGGCCAAACCGTGTGGCAAATCCAAATCCTTCTGATAAGGCTTGATACAAGTGGTTTCCTTATCACGAATGGTAATAAAAAGGTTACGGTCTACAAAATCTTTGTTACTCTTTGACAAGAAATAACGCTCGTCTGCATAACGTGGCCACAGTTCTGCTAATTTTTCATAGTCCTTACGTGGCATGAAAAAGTCCAAATCATCATCCCAAGGAATGAAACCTTTATTACGAAGGGCGCCAATGGCTCCTCCACCACAGAGATAGCACAACAAATCATGTTCTTTACAAAATGCGACGAAATATTCAGCCATTTCCAGACTACGAGCCTGAATCGCTTTCAAATCACTCATGTCTCTCCTCTTCTGTCCAATAACGAGTTATATCGTTTTATTATACCATAAAAAAGCCCTAAAAATCCATCAGATACTAAGAAAAATCAAAGCCTAAACCACTTTTTCACTGGTGATTCAAACTTTGATTTTTTTATAGTATTCTATCTCATTCCCATTTGGGCGAGTTTGGTCTGGTATTTATTTTGATCGACCAGAAGACCTTGCCCACCATAGATATCATAAGCGTCCACCCAGTCACCAAGTTCTGGGACAGTGAGTCTTTCAATGCCATTTTGAGCACCTTCTAGGACAGATAAGCCATTGGTCAACAAGAAGCTATATGGTAGATTTGTTGATGTCATGCCAAAGACTTTTCCAAGTGCCTCTGATCCCGTAAAGAGCTTGGTTGGATCTTTGATTTGCTCAAGAACGGCTGACATGACTTGTTGCTGACGTTTGGTACGGCCATAGTCTCCCTCATCATCATCACGGAAGCGAGCATAGTTCAGCAAGGTGGAGCCATTCATCTGCTGTTTTCCAACTTTGATAGTTTGAGTTGGGGATTCTGTCTCTGTTGCATGAAGGTCATCTCCAACTGTGGCTTCTGTCAAAGGTTGACCATTCAATGTTGAGAATTGGGCATCAATCGTTACTCCGTCAGGGAAGAGGGTATCAATAGCTGTTGCAAAAGCCTGGAAGTCAACTAGGGCATAGTACTTAATATCCAAATCAAAGTTGTCTTTTAGAACCTTGCGGACCATTTCAGCCCCTTTTTGCCCTTCTTGTTCCCCAAGTTCATAGGCAACATTTAATTTGTTATCCGTCTGTTTCTGGCCATTTACAATCTTACTGTACCCGTCGATATAAACTAAGTTGTCACGCATAAAGCTGACTAGTTTAATCTTCTTATCCGATCCACTGACATTCAGTACCATGATCGTGTCGGTACGAGTCTCCGCACTATTTTGACCGATACGGCCATCTGTCCCCATGACTAGGATATTCACACCATCTTTGGTATCCTGACCGTTAAAGACCTCTACTTGAGCTGCCTTGGCGTCAGCTGGCTTATTTGTTGGATTGGCTGCTGACTGGAAACCTCGAAGAAACATAAAAATCATCCCTGCAAGCACACAGGTAATCAACAGCAAGAGCCAAGTCAGTATTCGTTTGAAGCGAATTCTTCTCTTTTTCTTTTTGACTTTAGGTTGAGGAGCTACCTTTTCACGTTTCTTAGACCGGCTTCTACTGCCGTAGGTCGGAAGATCAATATCTCTACCCCAAGTTTCTTCTTTTTCTTCTTGGTAGGAAGGGTGAACTTCAGACTTGGGACCTGCCATTTTCTGTTGCAGATAATCAAATTCCCTCCGTTCACGGTCGTTGAGGTAATGAATATTTTTGAAGAGATAGTCATAACGTAACTGCTCGTGATGACTTAAAGGATTTTCTTTGCTCATTGACTCTCCTTTTCTATATCAGTTATGGTAAAAATCGGGTAGGTTCCCAGTATCTTGTGCTGGATTCCAATAGCTTCTAGTTCTTGTCTGGCAAAATGAACCAGTTCTTTATCACTATAGTCTACATCGATAATGAAATAGTATTCTCCCAAGGCTGTTTTAAGGGGGCGACTCTCAATCTTTGTTAAGTCAATTCCTCTCCAAGCAAAGGTCGAAAGTGCCTTGTAAAGAGCACCAGGTAGGTTGTCCGGTAAGGTCAAGGCCAAACTCATTTTTTCAGCTTGTGAGTTCAAAGGAATCTTCGGTATCTCTGCCCCTAACACCCAAAAACGTGTGAAATTGGCTTCCATTTCCTGAATATCCTCTGCAATCAATTCTAATCCATATTCGTCAGCTGAACTTTTAGGAGCAATGGCTGCGTATGGCTGGTCTGGATGTTCCGAAATAAAGCGGGCCGCATAGGCGGTACTGGCGGTTACCTCAATTTTGGCCTCTGGATAGTGCATATCGATGAATTTCTTTCCCTGAGCCAAAGCCTGAGGATGGGAAAAGATTTTCTCAATTTTTGACTGACCTGGAACCACCATCAACTGCTGGTGAATGGGTTGAACAATTTCTGCAACTGCTTGGATGCGAGCCTGATGAAAAAGATAGTCCAAACTTTCATGGACACTACCCTCAATAGAATTTTCAACTGGCACTACAGAATAGTCCACCAAGCCTTGCTCATAGGCCTTGATAACATCTGTGATATTGGCGAAAGCCTGCAATTCCTCTTTGGGAAAGGCTGTCTGCACAACATGATGCGAAAAAGATCCCTTGGGACCTAGATAGGCAATTTTCATCTCAGTTCCTCTATAATTTCCTCTGGGCTTAACTTGGTCACATCCAGAACTTGACTGGCTACTTCCTCATACCAAGCTTGTCTTTCTTGGAAAATAGCTGCCAGTTCTTTCTTGCTTTTGTTAAGAAAAAGCGGGCGCTGATGGTCCTTATCAGCTGCAATACGTTGGTAGAGGGTTTCAAAATCTGCTTTTAGGTAGATGTTATCAGGATTGGTTTTGAGCAAGTCACGATTTCTTCGAGAAATGACAACCCCTCCGCCAGTTGACACAACTCGGTCCGTTTTTAGTAAGTCAGCTAGGACTTCTGACTCTACTTGGCGAAAGGCCACTTCTCCTTTTTCAGCGAAGAAATTCGCAATGGACATGCCCAAGCGTTCCTCGATTAAGGCATCCATATCGATGTAGTCTGGGTCCAATCCTCTAGCGATTGTCGACTTGCCTGCCCCCATAAATCCGAGTAATACCTTAGCCATGAATCAAGCTCTCCAAATCATCAAAGAAGCTAGGATAACTGGTATTGATAGCTTCAGCACGGTCAAGTTCCACTTCTCCATCTGCAACCAAGAGGGCTGCAATAGCTGTCATCATTCCAATTCGATGGTCACCAAACGTATTGACTCTAGCGCCATGAAGTCTTGATTTCCCTTTGACAATCATCCCATCTGCTGTAGGAGTGATGTCCGCCCCCATGCTATTTAAGGCATCTGCCACCACCTGAATGCGGTCTGTTTCCTTGACCTTGAGTTCCTCAGCATCCTTAATGACTGTTTCACCTTGCGCTTGTGTCGCTAAAAGGGCAATAATGGGCAATTCATCAATCAAACGTGGAATCAAGGCACCACCAATCTCTGTTCCTTTCAAGTCTGAAGACTCGACAGTCAAGGTTGCTGATTTAGCGACTGGATCGGTTTCAGTTATTTCCAATTTTCCTCCCATGGCACGAATGACATCAATAATACCAGTACGCGTTTCGTTGATGCCCACATTCTGCAGCACCACACGAGAGTTTGGAACAATCAAACCTGCGACCAACCAAAAGGCTGCACTGGAAATATCTCCTGGAACAACTACCTTTTGTCCGATCAGTTTTTGTGGTCCTTGAACTGTGATTTTCTTGCCATCCACACTTAAATGTCCACCAAATTGGTGTAACATATCTTCGGTGTGGTTACGAGTACATTCTTTCTCGATAATAACGGACTCCCCCTGAGCCTGCAAGGCTGCAAACATCAAGGCTGACTTGACTTGAGCAGAGGCGATTGGCAACTCATAGTGAATCGGTTTTAAATTTTTTGTTCCTTTTAAGCAAAGAGGAGGCAGGTCTCGCTCTGTTTGCCCCGAAATGCTGACACCCATTTTTTTCAATGGAATCGTCACACGGTCCATAGGACGTTTAGAAAGACTGTCGTCTCCGAACATCTCTACTTCGAAGTCTGCACCAGCAAGGACACCTGAAATCAGGCGAATCGAGGTGCCAGAATTCCCCATATCCAAGGCGTTCTGCGGAGCTTTTATGCCATCCATGCCTACACCTTGAATGGTAATAACCCCATCTTTGTCCTCAATTTTAACACCAAGGTCACGAAAAACCTGCATGGTTGAGAGCACATCCTCGCCACGCAGAATATCATAAACCTTAGTCTCGCCCTCAGCCAAACTTCCAAAAATAATCGAACGGTGGCTGATAGACTTGTCACCTGGAACTCGGATACTGCCATGTAAGTGGCGAATGTTTGTTTTTAGTTTCATAGTTGACCTCATACTTGCAATACTTTTCTTATTTTATCACAAAAAAGCCAGAAATTCCTGAAATTTCTGGCTTTTATACAGATAAAATACTATTTCAATAATTCCGAAACAGGTTCAAAGACAATTTTTTCAATGTCTGAAAGGTAAATGGACAATTGTTGCTGTTTGGCAAAGAAATCTGACAAAAGAGCGTTCTCTTGGATTTGCTTGCTAAAAGACTGCATCTTTTCTTGAAAAGAGTCATCTGGCATTTGTCCAGTTTGCGCCATGACTTGGATTTCTTGCTGGAAGGCAAGGTAATCTGCAAAAATCTTGCTGGCTTCCGTATCAGCTTGTATGGCATCTTTAGCTGCTTTGACAGCCTTGTATTCTGGTAATTCGCGTAAGCCACGACTGAGTTCATTTGCACTATCATAAATATTTGACATGATTTTCTCCTTATTTGATGACGACTGTGTAGTCCGTATTTTCTGAAATTAAGCGCTCAGCTCGTTCCAGATCCTGAGCATTTTTAAAGGAAATTTGGAGAATCCCGTGAACATCCTCACGGTTTTCCTCATTGATGTGGATATTAACCAAAGAAGTTCCTCTTAGCAATTCCAAAATTCGCAAGATAACATCTTCTTCATCGGGAACATCGACATAGAGGTCATAAGAACTATCCACACCACCACGTTTATGGATTTCCATAGCCTGACGTTGCTCACGCGCTTGGTTGAAAAAGTTCCAAATCCGCTCTTCTTCCCCCTTGCTAATAGCCTGACCAATCTCATCTAAGCGTTCCTTGAAATCCTCAATCCGCTCTAAGATGGTCTCGCGATTGGACAAGAGAATGGAAGTCCACATACCTGGTTCACTCTCTGCAATCCGGGTCATATCTCGAAAACCACCCGCCGCAAAGCGCCTTGTCATCTCATGTTCTTGAGCATAAACAGCTGTTTGCTCCATGAGACCTGATGCCAAGATATGGGGAAAATGGCTAATCTGTGAAGTCACTCGATCGTGCTCCTTGGCATCAATTTCAATGAAACGAGCATGGAGACCAGAAAGTAGGTCCTTCATTTCCTCAAGCGTGTCAGGACTTGTCAGGCTCGAAGGTGTGAAGATATAGTAGGCATTTTCGAAGAGATTGACATCGGCAGAGGCAGCCCCTGTTTTGTGGCTACCAGCCATGGGATGAGCCCCGACAAAGCGAACAGGCTTTCCAGCCAAGTATTCCTCAGCAACTTCCACAATGGCAGCCTTGGTAGAGCCAGCATCTGAAATAATGACGCCTTCTTTCAAGTCTAAACCTGCCAACTCCTGAATAAAAGCAATGGTCTGCTTGATCGGCAAGGTCAGAATGATGACATCTGCCAGAGGAGCAAGACTAGCAAAATCATCCGTTCCGCGATCAATTATCCCCCGCTCCAAGGCAATGTCTCTCGAAGCCTGACTGCGATTGTAACCTAGAATTTCGTAATCGGGATGATCGCGCTTGATACCAAGCGCCATCGAGGCACCAATCAAACCGAGACCTGCGATATAGATGGTTTTTGCCATAGAGACTCCTTAATAGTTCTTTGTATACTCACGGTGTTTGGCTACCGCTTCTTTTAATTCCTCTAGGTTGTCCGATGAAAATTTTTCAAGAATTTCCTGCGCCAGAACTGTTGCCACAACAGCCTCCATGACAACACCTGCTGCTGGAAGAGCCGTCGGATCACTTCTCTCCACGGTTGCCTTGTAAGGTTCGTGGGTTTCGATATCCACACTCATAAGTGGTTTATAAAGAGTGGGAATGGGTTTCATGACACCACGGACAACAATCGGTTGCCCATTGGTCATACCACCTTCGAAACCGCCTAGATTATTAGTACGGCGAGTATAGCCGTCTTCTTTAGACCAGAGAATTTCATCCATAACCTGGCTGCCTTTTCGGTAACCAGCTTTAAATCCAAGACCAAATTCCACCCCTTTAAAGGCATTGATAGAGACAACTGCTTGGGCCAATCGCGCATCCAATTTTCTGTCCCATTGAACATAAGATCCAAGGCCAACTGGAACACCTCCGACGACTGTCTCCACAACCCCACCGATGGTATCACCGTCACGCTTGATTTGGTCAATATAGTCCTTGATTTCTTGTTCTCGTTCTTGGTTGACAATAGAAACTTCAGACTGGGCAGCTCTTTGCTTAATCTCAGCAACTGTTAGATTTTCAGGGACATCGATTTCCTTACCACCAAAAACCACGACATGGTTGGCAATCTCCATATCTAGCTCAGCTAAGAGACGTTTGGCTACTGCTCCAACTGCCACCCGCATGGTGGTTTCACGGGCTGATGAGCGCTCCAAGGAATTACGCAAATCATCAAAACGGTACTTGATACCCCCAACCAAATCGGCATGACCTGGTCGAGGATGAGTGATTTTCCGTTTGCTTTTAAGGCGGTCTTCGATGTCCTCAGCAGACATGATGTCCAGCCATTTTTGGTGGTCTTTGTTGATAACATCCATGGTAATGGGAGCCCCTGTCGTCTTCCCATGGCGAACGCCAGAAGTAAAGACAACCTGGTCACTCTCAATCTTCATACGACCACCACGACCATATCCACCCTGACGACGTTTCAGATCCTCATTGATGGTCGCTGCTGTCAAAGGAAGTCCAGCAGGAATTCCTTCAATGATAGCTGTCAGACGGGGGCCGTGTGATTCTCCTGCAGTTAAATATCTCATACGTTCTCCTTATTTTACCAAGTAGTCTTTCATCTCTTCCAGAGAAACTGGGTGAATGGTCGCCGAGCCAAGCTCTGGTACCAAAACCAATTTCAAGGTGTTCCCACGCGCCTTCTTGTCATGAGTCAAAACTTGATAGAGCTTGTCAACATCCCAGTTTTCATAGTCAACAGGTAGTCCAAATTTCTGACACATCTCTGTGATAGATTGGGTAATACCAGCTGGCATAAGGCCTTTTTCCTCAGCAACCTTGGAAATCTGCACCATGCCCATGGCCACAGCTTCTCCATGCATGACTTTCCCATAACCAGCCGTTGCTTCAATGGCATGGCCAATAGTGTGACCAAAATTGAGGTAAAGACGAACACCATTATCCAACTCATCCTCAATCACCATCTTGCGCTTCACCTGACAAGAATGTTCAATCAAAGTCTCTGCATGTTCTAGTATGCTCTCAACAGAGCCATCCAGTTCCGTCAAGAGAGCCCAAAGTTCTGGATCCTCAATCAAGCCGTACTTGATAACCTCACCCATCCCTTCTATCAACTCTCTTTTCCCAAGAGTTTCAAGGACAAGCGGATCAATCAGGACTCCATCTGGTTGGGCAAAAGTCCCAACCATATTCTTAGCAAATGGAGTATTGACGCCCGTCTTTCCACCGATAGAAGAATCAACCTGGGCTGTCAAACTAGTCGGAATCTGAACAAAGTGAATGCCTCGCATATAGGTAGAGGCTACGAAACCAGCTAGGTCCCCAACGACACCACCACCAAGAGCCACGATTCCATCGCTACGAGTCAACCCTTGCTTGACTAGAAATTCATAGACTTTCTGAACAGTTGTTAAATTCTTTCGTTCTTCGCCTTCTAAAAAGTCAAAAACAGCTACCTGAAAACCAGCATCTTCTAGGCTGAGTTTAACCCTCTCTGCATAGAGAGAGGCTACATGGTTATCTGTCACAATGACTACCTTTTGAGGGTGCCAGAGTTCTCGCAACCATTGACCAGCTTGCGATAGACAACCTTTTTCAATCTGAATATCATAAGGATGATGCGGAATATCGATTCTGATTTTCATAGTAAGGTCTCCTTTTCACTATTTATATTTTTCTGTTAAGGACTGCCAAATCTCATCTGTCGGCATTTCTTTACCTGTCCACAGTTGAAAAGCTTCAGCAGCTTGATAGAGCAACATTCCTAGACCATTGACAGCTGAGTTGCCCTGACTTCTAGCCCATTTCAAAAATGGAGTCTCAAAGGGTTGGTAAATAATATCTGCCACCAATAGAGTTTCTGGTAAGACTATGCTTTCAGGAACTGGGAATGATTTGCCATCCATTCCCACACTAGTCGCATTGACTAATAAGTCCGCCTCAGCAATCCTTGATTGCAGTTCAGAAGCATCTTCTAAAGCGTACAAATCCACTTTAAAACCTGTTCGCTCCTGCAACTTGTCTAGATAAGGTCTTGTTTTTTCCATGGAAACTGAACGCACAAAGACTGAAATCTGACTGGCCCCGTCCAAAATGGCTTGTGCCAAGATTGATTTGGCCGCACCACCTGCTCCCAGAATGGTCATTTTCTTATCTGAGATTGTAAAAGAAGGCAAGCTCTTAAAAAATCCCTTGCCATCTGTATTATATCCAATTAAAGTGCCATTATGATTGACAACAGTATTGACCGCCCCAATCAAACGAGCCTCATCACTCAACTCATCCAGATAAGGAATCACTTGCTCCTTGTAAGGCATAGACAGGTTGATGCCAAACATCTGGTAACGGCGAATATTGGCGACTGTTTCTGCCAAGTCACCCGCTTCAATCTCCCAAGCTACATAAGCACCATTGGTAGCTGTCGCCTCAAAGGCCCTATTGTGGATAAAGGGTGAAATAGAGTGTTTGATGGGATTTGCAACAACTGCAGCTAAACGTGTATAGCCATCAAACTTCATCCAAAATCTCCCTGATTTTCTTCATGTTTGATAGCGAAATCTGACCTGGGGCACTCGCTTCATCCAGACTAGCAAATGACCAACTTGAACCTGTCACATCTGAAGTGATACGGGATACCTTGCCCATTTTCCCCATGGAAATGGTCACGTACTCTTGCTCAGGGTTGAGTGTTTTAAATCCTCGAGTGTAGTTCATCAGGTCTAAAACATCCTGCTCCGTGTGGGCCATGACAGATACCTTGACCACTTTCGGAGAGAGACTGGTCAACTCAGACAAAATTTCCATCATGTTTTCAGGTGTCTCCTGGAAATTATGATAGCTCAATACAAGATTTGGAAAATCCAACATTTCCTCAAAAACGTCCTTGTAGCTGAAATACTCAAAATCTACATAATCCGGCTGATAGAGCTGAGTAACTTCCTTGATGATTTGAACATACTCTTCTGAGGAAAGTTCGATTTCTCCTCCCTCAGCGCGAGTCCGAAGGGTAAAGACAAGTTCGCGTCCTGCAAATTTCTCAAAGATAGCGGGTGCTACCTGTAAAATAGCGTCCTTTGTAAGAAAGTCCGCACGCCACTCAATGATATCGGCATCTTCATACCTAGTGGCATCCAGTTCTTGCGCTTCTTCTAAACTTCTTGGCATCACTGAAACGATTAATTTCATCTACTAACCTTCATACTAATCACCTTGAGGTAATTACTGCTTTCATCTTTTTTATTATAGGCAAAGTCTGCTGGAAGACCATATTGGTTCAAAATCTGATACCTTCTTCCTGCAAAACCTTTATCAATTTGTTCTGTAAATTTCTGGCGGGAAACATTAGCAGCATTGGTACTGGCAATGATAATCCCTCCCGGATTTAAAATCTCTAGACTCTGGGAAATCAACTTGTGATAGTCCTTAGCTACAGAGAATGTTTGTTTTTTATTGCGGGCAAAGCTCGGCGGATCAAGCACAATCACATCATAGGTCAAGCCTTTTCGCTTGGCATACTTGAAGTACTCAAAAACATCCATGACGATAAAACGGTGATTGTCCGTGCTGAGTCCATTTGCCTGAAAATGAGCTTCTGACAGCTCTCTAGACCGTTTGGCCAAGTCGACAGAAGTCGTCTCACTCGCACCTCCCATAGCTGCAGCAACTGAAAAGGCCGCCGTATAGGAAAACATATTAAGTAAGGATTTGCCCATGGCTAGACCGTCAACCAGACTTCCACGAACCTCATGCTGGTCCAGGAAAATCCCTGTCATCAAGCCATCATTCATAAAGACTTGATAGAGAACGCCATTCTCAAGAACAGTAAAATCATCCGGCGCTTCCTCACCATAAACATAGGCAGACTCGTAGTCTAGACCTTTAAAACGAATCTTCTCATAAGCCCCCAAGACCTCAGGAAAAACTTCCTTAAAAGCCTTTACGATTAGCTCACGAATTTGGTAAACAAAGGAGTTGTACCAAGAAAAAACAGCATAATCTCCATAGAGATCAACAGTCAGACCACCAAAACCATCCCCCTCTTGGTTAAAAAGGCGAAAGGCAGTAGTCAAGTCATCTTGATAATAAGGCTTTCTATCTTCCTTAGCCTTACGAAACAGGATTTCAAAGAAGGATTGGTTGAAACCAACCTTTTCCTTGCTGACCAACCAGCCAATGCCCTTGTTCTGCTGAGAAAGATAGGCACTCCCTAAAAATTTCCCGTCTTGACTAAGAACTTCTACTGCCTGATCCGTCAGATCAATATCTGTTAAATCACTTGCTTCCAAAAGAACTAGACCCTTAGCTAGCTTTTTTTCAACACGTCTGCTGACCCTAATTCTATTCATAGCTACTATTATAGCAAATTTTGTGACAATTCTCAAAAAAGAAACCGTTTAACCAGTTGTACTTTAGTTTACTGAGTGTCATTTTTGTTAAAATAAGTTTATTCCATTTACTTTTTCACCAAAACATCCTCTCCCTTGTGATGGAAAGAGAGATTCTATTCGCTAAAAATAGACAATTTCAGAAATGAGTATAGAATCTTGCGCAAACGTTTGCCTAGTTCTAAACTTTATGGTAGAATAAAACACAACATTGATAAGCAAGAGGAAAAACAATGCAAAATCAGACACTTATGCAATACTTTGAATGGTATCTGCCACACGACGGCCAACACTGGGCTCGACTGACAAATGACTCAGAGCACCTAGTAAACCTTGGCATCAGCCATGTCTGGATGCCACCTGCCTTCAAGGCAACCAACGAAAAAGATGTCGGCTATGGGGTCTATGACTTATTCGACTTAGGCGAGTTTCACCAAAAAGGTACTGTCCGCACCAAGTATGGGTTTAAAGAAGACTATCTTCAAGCCATTCAAGCCCTAAAGGCGCAGGGAATTCAACCTATGGCCGATGTGGTGCTCAATCACAAGGCTGCTGCCGATCATATGGAAGCCTTTCAGGTTATTGAAGTAGACCCTGAGGATCGTACCGTTCAACTAAGCGAGCCCTTTACTATCAATGGCTGGACTCACTTTACTTTCGATGGTCGCCAAGATACCTACAATGACTTCCACTGGCACTGGTACCACTTCACAGGTACAGACTACGATGCCAAGCGCCGTAAGTCTGGCATTTACCTGATCCAGGGGGACAATAAAGGTTGGGCAAATGAGGAATTGGTCGATAACGAAAACGGTAACTACGACTACCTCATGTATGCCGACCTAGATTTTAAACATCCTGAAGTCATCCAAAATATCTATGACTGGGCTGACTGGTTCATGGAAACGACTGGTGTAGCTGGTTTCCGCTTGGATGCCGTTAAACACATTGACTCTTTCTTCATGCGCAATTTTATCCGTGATATGAAGGAAAAATACGGTGAGGATTTCTATGTTTTTGGTGAATTTTGGAATCCTGACAAGGAAGCCAATCTGGAATATCTTGAAAAAACGGAAGAACGTTTTGACCTTGTCGATGTTCGCCTCCACCAGAACCTCTTTGAAGCCAGTCAGGCTGGAGCAAGTTACGACCTTCGTAACATTTTCACAGATAGCTTGGTTGAACTAAAACCCGATAAGGCTGTAACCTTTGTCGACAACCATGATACTCAACGAGGACAAGCCCTCGAATCGACTGTTGAAGAATGGTTCAAGCCAGCAGCCTATGCCCTTATTCTATTACGCCAAGATGGTCTTCCATGTGTCTTTTACGGCGACTACTATGGGATTTCAGGGCAGTATGCTCAACAAGATTTCAGAGAAGTTCTTGATCGTCTCCTAGCCATCCGAAAAGACAAGGCCTATGGAAAGCAAACAGACTACTTTGACGATGCCAACTGTATCGGATGGGTTCGTTCAGGTGCTGAACATCAATCTCCAATCGCTGTCCTTATCTCAAATGACCAAGAAAACAGCAAGTCTATGTTTGTTGGTCAAGAATGGGCTGACCAAACCTTTGTTGATCTCCTTGAAAATCATCCAGCACAAGTTACAATCAATGCTGATGGTTATGGAGAATTTCCAGTAGAAGCAGGTTCAGTCAGTGTCTGGGCGGTTAAATAAACCTATCAGGTACAAGCCAGATCCAACCGGATTTGGCTTTTTTGTATGCACAAAAAGACCTACCCAAATGGATAGATCTTTATACTCAATGAAAATCAAAGAGCAAACTAGGAAGCTAGCCGCAGGCTGTACTTGAGTACGGCAAGGTGAAGCTGACGCTGTTTGAAGAGATTTTCGAAGAGTATTACTTGATTACAATTTACCTGCTACTGCATCCAACAATTCTTGGATTTTCGCTTGGTTGCTTCCTCCTGCCATGGCCATGTCTGGTTTTCCACCACCACGTCCATCGACGATTGGAGCCAATTCTTTAACCAAGTTACCTGCGTGTACTTCTTTTATCTTGCTGGCTACAAGGACATTCACCTTATCATCGATTGCTGCTACAAGAACAAGCACATCAGAATAATCTTTTTGCTTCCAGTTATCCGCAAAGGTACGAAGGGCACCTGCATCTGAAACAGAAACTTGACTAGCAATGTAACGGTGTCCGTTCGCTTCTTGAACATTCTTGAAAACATCGCCTGCCGCTGCTGCTGCAGCTTTTTCTTTCAACTCTGCATTTTCTTTTTGCAATTGACGGAGTTGCTCTTGAAGACCTTCAACCTTGTGAGGAACTTCCTTGAGTTGAGGTGCTTTCAAGGTTGCTGCGACTGCTTTCAAAGCGTCTTCTTGTTCACGATAAGCTTCAAAGGCTTCTTTACCAGTCACTGCCAAGATACGACGAGTTCCTGATCCAATCCCTTCTTCTTTGACAATCTTGAAGAGACCAATCTCAGAAGTATTGCCAACGTGGGTACCACCACAAAGTTCCACTGAGTAGTCACCAATCGTAACAACACGAACTTCCTTACCGTATTTCTCACCAAAGAGAGACATAGCTCCCATTTCTTTAGCAGTGTCAATATCTGTCTCAACAGTTTCTACAGCAATTGCTTCCCATATTTTCTCATTGACTTGTTGTTCAATGGCGCGCAATTCTTCAGGAGTTACGGCTTGGAAGTGTGTGAAGTCAAAGCGAAGGAATTCGACTTCGTTCAGAGATCCTGCTTGTGTCGCATGGTGGCCAAGGATATTGTGAAGGGCCGCATGGAGCAAGTGAGTTGCTGTGTGATTCTTCATGACACGGTGACGACGATTTTTATCAATACTGAGTTTATAGTTTTTGTCCAAAGAAAGAGGTGCAAGAACTTCAACCGTATGCAATGGCTGTCCGTTTGGTGCTTTTTGAACATCTGTCACAGTAGCCACGACCTTACCTGACTCGTCCAATATTTGACCGTGGTCAGCTACTTGTCCACCCATTTCAGCGTAGAATGGAGTCTCTGCAAAGATCAGAGAGGCAGTTCCTTCAGAAACAGTTTCTACTTCAGCTTCAGCATTGTCAACTACGATAGCCACCAACTTAGAAGGCAATTGGCTGGCATTGTAGTTGAAGACACTTTCCACTGTAATGTTTTGAAGGGTTTCATTTTGCATTCCCATTGAGCCACCTTTGACAGCTGACGCACGCGCACGTTCTTGCTGCTCTTTCATGGCTGCTTCAAATCCTTCGCGGTCGACAGTCATACCTGCTTCTTCAGCGATTTCTTCTGTCAACTCCACTGGAAATCCGTAAGTGTCGTAGAGTTTGAAGACATCTTGCCCCGCGATAACGTTTTGACCTTTCGCTTTCAAATCAGCTACAATGGTTTCTGCAAAGTGCTGACCCGAGTGAAGTGTACGGGCAAATGACTCTTCCTCGCTCTTCACGATTTTCTCGATAAAGTCACGTTTTTCAAGCACTTCTGGGTAGTAGCTTTCCATAATTTTTCCAACAGTTGGAACGAGTTTGTAAAGGAAAGGCTCGTTGATACCCAATTTTTGACCGTGCATAGAAGCACGACGGAGCAAACGACGAAGGACATAACCACGACCTTCATTTCCTGGAAGAGCACCATCACCGATGGCAAATGAAAGAGAACGAATATGGTCTGCGATGACCTTAAAGCTCATGTTGTCGCCATCTTGGTCATAGACCTTACCAGACAATTTCTCCACTTCACGAATGATTGGCATGAAGAGGTCCGTTTCAAAGTTGGTCTTAGCACCTTGGATAACAGCTACCAAACGCTCCAAACCTGCACCCGTATCGATGTTCTTGTGTGGCAATTCCTTGTACTCGCTACGAGGGACTGCTGGGTCTGCGTTAAATTGTGACAATACGATATTCCAGATCTCGATATAACGGTCGTTTTCAATATCTTCTGCAAGAAGGCGAATACCGATGTTTTCTGGGTCAAAGGCTTCCCCACGGTCAAAGAAGATTTCTGTATCTGGTCCAGAAGGCCCAGCACCGATTTCCCAGAAGTTATCTTCGATTGGGATTAAGTGACTTGGGTCCACGCCCACTTCAATCCAGCGGTTATAAGAATCCTTATCGTCTGGATAGTAGGTCATGTACAGTTTTTCAGCAGGAAAATCAAACCATTCTGGGCTGGTCAAAAGCTCATAAGCCCAAGTGATGGCTTCGTCACGGAAGTAATCCCCGATAGAGAAGTTCCCCAACATTTCAAACATAGTATGGTGGCGAGCCGTTTTTCCGACATTTTCGATGTCATTGGTACGGATAGCTTTTTGCGCATTGGTAATACGTGGGTTTTCAGGGATAATGGTTCCGTCAAAGTATTTCTTAAGGGTTGCTACCCCAGAGTTGATCCACAAAAGAGTTGGGTCATTTACAGGAACCAAGCTGACTGATGGTTCTACAGAGTGGCCTTTGCTTGCCCAGAAATCTAGCCACATTTGGCGTACTTGAGCACTAGATAGTTGTTTCATAATATCTCCTTATTACTTGTTTAATTTGATTGGCTTTCCAGCATTTCCACATAGTCAATCGCGACACAGAGGGAAATGACTAGGTCTGCATAAGAGTCTTCATAGACGGTTACAGTGTAGGTTGAGGTCAAATGGAAAATTTCTTTCCGAATCTCAGCAATAAGCTGATCACGATCATCTAGTAATTTGAAATTCAAATCCCAGATATTGCCTTCAATACGAAGACCGAGGTTGTCAAATTCATACTTATCTCTGAAGAAAGTAAACTTCTTACGAATGGCGAAATTGGAACCGTTTCGTAGCTGAATGTTAAAGCGAGGAAGTAAGGTGAAAAATTCTTTACTGATTTCACTGATCTGCTCACCATAGGCGTCATAGATGGTAAAGGTCTTAGGAATTTGGAAGAAAGAGCCCTCCACCTGATAGTTCACTACTCCTCTGTCATCCTTGATATCAAAACGTTCGCCTCCAAGACGAAATTTTTGTTTCACGAGAAATGTCTTCATAAACACCTCCAAAAATCAAAAGACAAGTTCACATCACGAAGGGCGAAAAACCGCGGTACCACCTTCATTCAATGAACTTGTCATTCTCTTAATCTTATGCAATTGTCTGATTGAGTAGCATGACTTCCTAGCTTAGATGGCTCGCAGCACCGCCATTTCTCTGGACTAAGATGACTGAAAATCAATTCTCAACTTTCTTATTATATCGTTTTTTGGGTTCTGCGTCAACTAGGAAAGCTGACAAGAAAGCATATCTCCTACTTCCGGTACATTTTAAACTGTAGGAAGAGGTCACTGTATTTTCCTGTCCATTTATGGTCAAACTTTTCATAAACTTCTAGGTGTTTCATGGTATCAGCGTCTGGATAGAAGGATTTGTCCTCACGAGTCTCCTCTGGGAGCATTTCCTTGGCTGGCAGGTTTGGTGTTGAGTAGCCCACATACTCAGCATTTTTCAGAGCATTTTCGGGTTTCAACATAAAATTGATAAAGGCATAGGCGGCATCTTGGTTTTTCACGGTTTTTGGAATGACCATGTTATCAAACCAGAGATTGCTAGCCTCAGTCGGAACGACATACTTGAGGTTAGGATTTTTCTCCAACATCTGGCTGGCTTCCCCAGAGAAAGTCACACCGATAGCAGCATTGTTCTGAATCATGTAGCCCTTCATCTCGTCTGCCACAATGGCCTTGATATTTGGAGTCAATTTGTAGAGCTTATCCACTGTCTCTTCCAACTGCTGAGGATCCTTGGAGTTGAGACTGTAACCGAGTGAGTTAAGCCCGAGTCCCAGCACCTCACGCGCCCCATCAAAGAGCATGATGGAATCCTTGTATTCTGGTTTCCAGAGGTCATCCCAATGCTCAGGCGCCTCATCTACCATGGTTTCATTGTAAACAATTCCCAAGGTTCCCCAGAAGTACGGGATGGAGAATTTATTGCCCGGGTCAAAAGACTGGTTGAGGAACTCTGGTCCGATATTTTCGATTCCTTCAATTTTTGAATAATCGAGTGGTACCAAGAGGTCTTCGTCCTTCATCTTGTTGATCATGTATTCACTCGGGATAGCAATGTCGTAGGTCGTTCCACCCTGCTTGATCTTGGTATACATGGCTTCATTGGAGTCAAAGGTCTCGTACTGTACTTGGATTCCTGTTTCTTCTGTGAATTTCTCCAAGAGTTCTGGATCGATATAGTCCCCCCAGTTGTAGATAACCAATTTCTGACTATCTCGGCTATTGATTTTACTGTCTAGATGAGTCGCAATTCCCCACAAGACAAGGATAATTGCTGCAATTCCTGCTAAAAATGAATAGAGTTTTTTCATGCTTGCTCCTCCTTCTCACGTGAGATAAAGTAATAGCCAACAACTAGGATAATACTAAAGAGAAAGACAAGGGCAGACAGGGCATTGATTTCTAGCGAAATTCCCTTACGAGCACGAGAATAAATCTCGACTGATAGGGTAGAAAAGCCATTTCCCGTCACAAAGAAGGTTACGGCAAAGTCGTCTAACGAATAGGTGAAGGCCATGAAATAACCTGCAATGATAGACGGAGTCAGGTAAGGAAGCATGATTTCCTTAAACATCTGAAATTGACTAGCTCCAAGGTCATAAGCCGCATGAATCATGTCATCATTCATCTCCTTGAGACGAGGCAAGACCATCAAGACCACGATAGGGATGGAAAAGGCCACGTGACTAGATAAAACCGTCAAAAAGCCAAGTGAAAACTTAAGCTGGGTAAAGAGAATCAAGAAGCTAGCACCAATCATAACGTCAGGCGCAACCATGAGGATATTATTGAGTGATAGAAAGGCTTCTTGGTATTTCTTACGAGACTGGTAGATATAGATAGCACCAAAAGTCCCGATAATGGTCGCAATCAAGGCAGATAGAAAGGCCAAGAAAAAGGTTTGGGTGAGGATCAACATGAGACGACCATCACCAAACATGGTTTTAAAATGGCTCAAGCTAAAGCCTGTAAAGCTGTTCATATCATCCCCTGCATTAAAGGCATAGCCAATCAAGTAAAAAATCGGCAAATAAAGGATGATAAAGACAAAGGCTAGGTAGAGATTGGCAAATTTTTTCATCGTTCTCTCCTTTCCTTGGTCACCCACATGGTGATGAACATGGTCAGGATGAGGATCACGCCGATGGTAGAACCCATACCGTAGTTGTCATTGGTTAGAAAGTTCTGCTCAATAGCCGTTCCCAGCGTGATAACGCGGTTCCCACCGATTAAACGTGTCAGCATGAAGAGACTCAAACTTGGGATAAAGACAGACTGAACCCCACTTCTCACCCCGTTCATAGACAGAGGGAAGATAACATGGCGGAAGGTCTCCCACTTGGTCGCACCGAGGTCATAGCTGGCATTGATGAGATTGTTATCCATGTCATCCAAGACATTGAAAATCGGCAAAATCATAAAGGGAAGCTCGATGTAGCTTGCGACAAAGATAAAGGAGAAATCGGTAAAGAGCAACTGTTGCGAACCGATTCCGATGAATTCCAAAAATTGATTAATAGAGCCATTTTGACCAAAAATCCCGATAAAGGCATAGGCCTTGAGGAGCAAATTGATCCAGGTTGGCAGAATGATCAGCATGAGCCAGAGTTGACGGTGCTTGAGACGGGTCAAAAAGAGGGCTGTTGGATAGCTGATGAGCAGTGTTACCAAGGTGACAATCCCTGCATAAAGCACAGAGTTGAAGCTCATTTTGAGATAGGTCAAGTTTTGTGACGCAAAGTAGGATTTGTAGTTTTCTAAACTAAACTGCCCTTCGATGTTGAAAAAGGATTGACCGAAAATCAAGACCAAGGGTGCGAGAACAAAGAGGGCGATCCAAAGCATGTAGGGCACTACAAAGAGTTTAGAGGTTGTTTTCTTCATCTCTTTCCTCCTCGATCGCGTTAATCAGACCTGCTTCTTGCTCTTCGATTTCTACGTACTCCTCGATACGAGCATCGAACTCTTCTTCGGTTTCGTTGAGACGCATGATGTGGATATCTTCTGGTTCAAAGTCCAGACCGATTTCCTCACCCACAATGGCCTTACGAGTCGAGTGGATCATCCATTCATTTCCAAGTTCGTCATAGGCAATAATCTCGTAGTGAACCCCACGGAAAAGCTGGGTATCAACCTTGACTTGGAGCTTGCCTTCTTCAGGAAGAGTGATGCGCAAGTCCTCTGGACGAATGACAACCTCAACAGGCTCATTTGGCTTCATCCCCCCGTCGACCGCTTCAAAGCGTTTGCCATTAAACTCGACCAAGTAGTCCTCAATCATGGTTCCTGGCAAGATGTTGGACTCACCGATAAATGTGGCAACAAAGTGGTTGATCGGCTCATCATAGATGTCGACAGGCGTTCCTGACTGAACAATCTCGCCATCATTCATAACGAAAATCCAGTCACTCATGGCAAGAGCTTCTTCCTGATCGTGAGTGACAAAGACAAAGGTAATTCCCAATCGTTGTTGCAGTTCACGCAGTTCGTACTGCATGTCTGTTCGCAATTTCAAGTCCAGCGCTGACAAGGGCTCATCCAACAAAACCACACGGGGTTGGTTGATGATAGCACGGGCAATGGCCACACGCTGACGTTGTCCTCCAGAGAGTTTACGAATGGAACGCTTCTCGTAACCTTCCAACTGAACCATCTTGAGAACTTCCGCTACGCGTTGTTCGATTTCTTTCTTGTCGATTTTACGCAAGCGGAGCGGAAAGGCAACATTTTCAAACACATTCATATGTGGAAACAAGGCATAGGATTGGAAGACCGTATGGACGTCTCGCTTGTTGGTTGGGATGTCGTTGATCCGTACCCCATCCAGCAAAATATCCCCTGTCGTCGCATCCAGTAAACCTGCAATGATGTTCAGGATGGTTGACTTTCCTGAACCAGATGCGCCCAAAAGAGTGTAAAATTTCCCTTCTTCCAACTCAAAGTTAATGTCTTTGAGAACCTTGGTGTTGCTGTCTTCAAAAACTTTAGAGACGTTTTTGAATTCAATAATTGGTTTTTTCAATTGTCATAAATTCCTTCTTTTTCATAAATTAACAGATCAGGGCTCTGTCAGGCCGCTACTACCTCGTGTAGGAGATTGAACTGCCTACATACATCTTCACTCACGATAGGCTTTCACCCCCTTTACAATGGTTATAGCAGCAACTTTTCTACCCCAACCTTATTCTTTCTCACCCAAGATTCGGACTTCTCTTTCAAGAGTGACACCTGAGTGTTCTTTGACTTTTTCGATAACAGATTGGATCAAGTCTTCATAGTCTTTGGCCGTTCCGTCAGCAACATTGATCATAAAACCGGCATGCTTTTCAGATACTTCCACACCACCAATACGATAGCCCTTCAAGCCAGCCTCTGAAATCAACTGTCCTGCAAAATGCCCAACTGGACGCTTAAAGACTGAACCACAAGATGGGTATTCTAATGGTTGTTTGAGTTCACGTAGGTGCGTCAAGCGGTCCATTTCTTGCTTGATAACCTGATGATTTCCAGGTGCAAGGGCAAATTTAGCTGACAAAACAACAGCCCCTGAATCCTGAATAGCTGAATGACGGTAACCAAAAGCCAAGTCCTTGACTGACAAGGTCTCGATTTCCCCTTCCTTGGTCAAAATTTGACAAGACTGCAAGATATGAGCAATCTCTCCTCCATAGGCACCCGCATTCATAAAGACAGCTCCACCGATGCTTCCAGGAATCCCACAAGCAAACTCAAAACCAGTCAAACTATGACGGAGAGCGATTCGTGTTGTTTCGATCAAGTTGGCTCCAGCTTCTGCTTCAATGGTATAGCCATCAACTGAAACGTTATTAAGCTTATCACACAAGATAACAAAACCACGGATTCCACCTTCACGAACGATGATATTGCTGGCATTTCCTAGCACCATCCAAGGAATATTCTCTTGATTGGCAAATTGGACGACACGGGCCATCTCATAGCGATTGCGTGGCAAAACTAGGTAATCCGCTCGACCTCCTACCTTGGTATAGGTATAGGTCTTCAAAGGTTCCTTAAAACGAATATCGATTCCTTCTAGGATTTCAAGCATTTTTTCTTTTACTGACATGTCACTCTTCCTTTTTCAAAATTCATTCCATTATACCATTTTTAGAGACATTTGACGACCATAAAAAGAGCTTGTTTTATCTTTACATAAAAAAAGAGGGCACCCCTCTTTTTATGATTTTTTCCAAAATGTAGATTTGGTTAGCCAGATAAAGACTAAAAGTTCCGCAAGAAGAATAAACTCAACTAGAAGCGGATTTGCAATCCATCCCACTTGAGATAAGGCTGGAGCTAAGTCAAACAAGGCATGCAAACCATAGGCAGCAAGGAGGTAGATCCATTTCTTTTGACGGACACTTTGATAGACCCAGATGGAGAGACCAATTTGCAGAACCAGAGCAAGCACACGCTCAACTCCTAGTAAATAAACCTGCCATACAGAAAGAGACTGAACCGTTTCGAGTGTAGTCTTTGGAAGGAGATTGGCTACATCAGTATTTGAAGACTGGATGAGTGAAAAGAGAATCAACAAACTGATCAAGCTTCCCATTCCGAGATAGAGCATCTCCAAGCCCCCATGTCCCAAACCATAAGCCAAAGCATCTCGATCTTCTAGCTTTCTCTTTTTCTCCAACCATTTAAAAAAGACAAGACGAGCTGTTTCCTCAAAGAGGGCTGCCATGGCAATCCCATAAAGGACGTATAAGAAAGGCTGCTCCTGCATGAGCGGAATGGTTCCATCCTTTTGCGGATGGAGTACCAGAAGGTGAACCATCTTCTCTAACACTTGAGAAGAAACAAAAAATGCGATTGCCCCCAAGCCCATCACTGCAAGAGAGATTTTAAACCGTTTTTTGGCATACCAAGTTCCACTTACTAGAATGAGAACCAAAGCGATCATGGTAAGGATAATATGTACTGTCATCTTTTTCTCCTATTCTGACTTATCAATATCTTTCTTCATCTCGTCAACATTAAATTTGGCAAATAAATACTGGCGATCTTGGACTGGAAAACGTTGATCCAACTGGTCGACTGCCCCAACCTCGATCATTCCTTCTTTGATAACAAAGTCCATCACATGCCCACCAAAGGTCAAATCATCTGAGATGAAATGTAAATGGTAGCCTGCAACACTTACTCCATGGAAAATCTCTGGTGTCCAAAAACCAACGATGGTTCCCGATACATTTTCACGACTATATTCAGGCTGATGGGTAGCAACCTCAGCAAACTTGGTATCAGGTGTGGATTTGGGAATCATACGTACGTGCATTTGTGAAAATTCGCCATGAATCTTGATGGAACGAAAAAGATTTTCCCCATCATAGTAGGATTCAATTCGTTTTTCCAATTCCTTGTCCGTCATCTCAAAGCGCTGACGAAAAATCACTTCTGCTTGATGAGGGACCACTGCTGCATAGGGAATAAGAGCATCCGCTGCCACCTCGACGATTTCAGGCGTTTGACCAGATCCCTTGGCTTGATAAGCCTTGCCATCAAGGACAATCAACTCCCCATCAATCGAATCCAATGTCCCTAAGCCGAGGTCACCATGTTCCAGCAATTCTCCTACTGTCATGGTTCCACCATAGAGACCTGCCATTAGGGCACCTAGAGTATTGTATTGAAATAATTTTACCGGTTCCTGCACTTTTCTATCCATTCTCTTTCTTATCTTCTTTTCAATGAATCATTACACTTTCTAAGTATACCACATTTGCTCCTAGTTGTGAAAGGGAGAAATGCTTTTCCCATTGCAAAGAAGGCAAAAAAAAGGTACAATGTAACAAAATCAACGGAGGTCTGGAATGAAGAAAGAAAGTAAATACCAAGCAGTCGTTTCCTTTCTCAAAAAAGGAATCGAATCAGGAAAATTCCCAACAGGTAGCCGACTTCCCTCTATCCGTCAACTGAGCCAAGACTTCCACTGTAGCAAGGACACTATCCAACGAGCCCTACTGGAATTACGCCATGAACAATACCTCTATGCCAAACCCCAAAGTGGCTACTATGTTCTGGAACAAGGACAGCACCAAGACTTGGAAATCGAAGTCACTGACGAACACGCCAGTGCCTATGATGACTTCCGACTCTGTGTCAATGAAACCCTGATAGGCCGAGAAAACTATCTCTTCAACTACTATGACAACCAAGAAGGCCTTGAGGAACTGAGACAATCTGTCCATCAACTTCTTTTCAACCAAGCCCTCTACTGCAAGCCCGACCAACTGGTTCTGACTTCTGGCACCCAGCAAGCTCTCTTTATCCTTTCTCAGATTAACTTTCCGAGCGAGGGAGAGGAGATTTTAGTCGAACAACCGACCTATCACCGAATGAACCGCCTCTTGGTCGCTCAGGGATTGGCCTACCAGACCATTGAACGTCGTATTGATGGCATTGACCTTAAAGAACTGGAAAAACAATTTAAATCTGGGAAAATCAAGTTTTTCTACACTATTCCTCGCTTCCACTATCCCCTAGGTCATTCCTATTCTGATCAGGAAAAAAGGGATATTTTGGATCTAGCAAATCAGTATGGTGTATATATCGTCGAGGATGACTATTTAGGGGACTTAGATACTAGAAAGGGCCAAACCTTCCACTATCTGGATACTGAGGATCGGGTCATTTATATCAAGTCCTTCTCAACCAGTCTCTTTCCAGCCCTTCGTATTACCGCTCTCATTCTCCCAAATACCCTAAAAGATGCCTTTGTTTCCTACAAAAATATCCTGGACTATGACAGCAATCTCATCATGCAAAAGGCTCTTTCTCTTTATATCGATAGCCAGTTATTTGAAAAAAATCGACTGGCCCGCCTTAGCCTTCAAGAGAACTATCAGGCTCAGATAAAGAAAGTGCTTGAAGAAAACACCTGTCCCTTGCCCCACTATCCTCTACACGATGGCCTTCTCATTGATTTGAGAAACTATCCTAAAATTGCCAGTCTGAAACACAGCTCACTCAAATTAGACTTTTTTGAGAAGGCTTATTTGGATGCCTGTCCTTATCAGTTCGCCAAAGTCTCTCTTGAAAACCTAGAAGAGCTATTAGAATACATAAAAACAGAGTTGGATTAAAGTCCAACTCTGTTTTTTCTT